>NZ_LGCW01000081.1:0-91811 GCF_001279365.1 Streptomyces sp. NRRL F-5755
GGCCATCTCCTCGGCGCCTGGAGCGGCCGAAGTGTATGGACGCAACCGGGGCTTCGGTCGCCTGCGGGGAGTGTCCCCCTGCACACCCCCTCCCGTCGGATTGGCGAGTGCGGGCCGGTGGGGGAGGGGGAAAGAAGCCGGGTGCGCGCCCCCCCACGAGGCGAAGCTCGCCTGGCGTAGGCGCAGGGCCCCGGGCGGCTCCGCGCCATGCGGAGGCGGCCGCCGGGGTCTGTAAGGACCCCTGCCACGGCGGCGGGATAGTCGCCTACGGCGCGGGCTCGGGGACACGTAGGGGTCTCCCCGCAGGCGACCGAAGCCCCGGTCGCGTCCATACACTTCGGCCGCTCCAGGCAACGAGGAGAGACCCCTGCGGGGCCCCGAGCCCCCACCCACCGAACCCCGAGCGTCAAGGCGCACCCCCACCGGGCAGAACCGCACCCCACCGGGCAGAACCACACCCCCACCGGGGCAAGCACCACCCCCCCCGGCCCCCGTCACGCAATCGTGACCCCCCACCCGGTAGAAAATGACCCTGGCACCGACAACGGGAGACAACGTGAGCGAAGCGGCAGGCGCAGAGGCAGATCCGTTTGGGACGGCTCGGCTGCGCAGGGGGGTGCTCGATGCGTGGGCGGCCTCGCCGGCCCGGTTTCGGGAGGATGCGAACGCCGAGGAGGATCTCGCTCTCGGCGGGTACCGCGACCGTCTCGCCGTCGAGCTGGCGCAGAACGCCTCGGACGCGGCCGCCCGCGCCGGCGTACCCGGGCGGCTGCGCCTGACCCTGCACCCGGCGGAACGCCCCGGCACGGACCCGGCCGTACTGGTCGCCTCCAACACCGGCGCCCCCATCGACGCCACCGGCGTCGAGTCCCTGGCCACCCTGCGCGCCTCGGCCAAGCGCGAGACCGAGACCGCGGCGGCCGTCGGCCGCTTCGGTGTCGGCTTCTCGGCTGTGCTCGCGGTCAGTGACGAGCCCGCGCTGGTCGGCCGGACCGGCGGCGTCCGCTGGTCGTTGACCGAGGCCCGCGAGCTGGCGAGCCAGTTCGCCGCGCACAGTCCCGGACTCGGCGGCGAACTGCGCCGCCGGGACGGCCATGTGCCGCTGCTGCGCCTGCCGTTCCCGGCGGAGGGCAGTGCCCCGCAGGGTTACGACACTTCTGTCGTGCTCCCGTTGCGCGACGGCGCCGCGCACGAGCTGACGGTCCGCCTGCTGGCCGGTATCGACGCCGCGTTGCTGCTGACGCTGCCGGGCCTGGCCGAGGTCGTGATCGAGACCCCGGACGGTGTGCGGGAGCTGAGGCGGCGCCAGGAGGGCGCGTACGTCGTCATCGAGGACAGTGAGCGCGGCAGCTCCCGCTGGCGGGTCAGGAGCGAGAGCGGGTCGCTGGACGCCGAGTTGCTGGCCGACCGCCCGGTGGAGGAGCGTCTGCGTCCGCACTGGGCGGTGACCTGGGCGGTTCCGGTGGACGAGGAGGGCGCGCCGGTGCGTCCGGCGACCGCGCCGGTCGTGCACGCGCCGACGCCCACGGACGAGCGGCACGGTCTGCCGGCGCTGCTGATCGCTTCGTTCCCGCTGGAGCCGACCCGGCGCCGCGTCGCGCCCGGCGCGCTCGCCGATCATCTCGTACGGCGCGCCGCCGAGGCGTACGCGTCGTTGCTGGCGGCCTGGCAGCCGGTTTCGGCCGGGACGGTCGATCTCGTGCCGGGTCCGCTGGGGCAGGGCGAGTTGGACAACGAGCTGCGGCGGCAGGTGTTGGAGCTGCTGCCGCGCGTACGGTTCCTGCCGAGCGCGGCCGCACCCGCCACGCGTACGGAGCTGCCCTTGGAGGCGCAGTCCGGCACGAGCGGTCCCGATGAGCTGGCTCCCGGCGAGGGGGGCGGCTGGGGCGGCGCCCGCGGCGAGGAGGACGCGTATGTGCTGCGGCCGGTGGACGCGGAGCTGGTCGAGGGGGCCGGTGCGGACACGGTCCGTGTGCTGGCCGAGCTGTTCCCGAGCCTGCTGCCCGCCGGGCTGGAGCGGCGGCCCGAGCTGCGCGCATTGGGTGTCGCGCGGGTGCCGCTGGGCGAGGTCATCGACCGGCTCGCGGGCGTGGACCGGTCGCCCGCCTGGTGGTGGCGGCTGTACGACTCGCTGGCCGGTACGGATCCGGAGCGGCTGAGCGGCCTGCCCGTACCGTTGGCGGGTTCCGGGGCCGAGGACGGCCGGGCGTCGCGCACGGCCATCGGCCCGCGCCAGGTACTGCTGCCCCTTCCCGAGAGCGGCGGGGGTGACGCGACGGACCGCCACCGCGTCCTGGCCCGCCTGGGGCTGAAGGTCGCCCACCCCGATGCCGTGCATCCCCTGCTCGAGAAGCTGGGCGCCACCCCGGCGAACCCGCGCGCCGTCCTGACGACTCCGCAGGTCCGGGCGGCCGTGGCGGGCTCTTTGGACGCGGCCGAGGACGACTATGCCTTCGGCTTCGACGGCGAGCCGGCCGGGCTCGGCGGCGAGGAGCTGGCGGAGGCCGTGCTCGGTCTCGTGCGCGACGCGCACCTCGCGCCCGGCGACGAGCCCTGGCTGGCCGCGCTCGCCCTGCCCGACGAGGACGGCGAACCGGCCCCGGCGGGCGAACTGGTGCTGCCCGGCAGCGACTTCGAGCGGGTGATCCGTGAGGGCGAACTCGCTTCGGTGGAGGCCGAGTTCGCGGAGCGCTGGGGTGAGCAGCCGCTGACCGCCGTCGGCGTGCTGGCGGGCTTCGCGCTCGTACGGGCCCCCGACGTGGTGCTGGATCCGGATGAACTGGAGCCGCGCGACGGGGACTTCACCGAGCCGGACGATGTCGGCGTGCTGGACGCCGTGGACGTGTGGTGCGAGGACGTCCTCGACGGGCTGCCGGAGACGCCGGTGCCGCCGGTCGCGACGGAGATCGTGGCCGTACGGGACCTGGACCTGGTGGACGACGACGCATGGCCGCAGGCGCTGGCGATGCTGTCGCGGCCGCCGCTGCGGGACGCGCTGACCGCGCCCGTGCGGGTGCTGCTGCCGGACGGCACGACCGAGCTGGTCCGCCCGTACACGGCGTGGTGGCTGCGCGGGCACCCGGTGCTGGACGGCCGCCGCCCGGCGGGGCTCCGGGCCGCGGGCGGCGACCCGCTGCTGGCGGGGCTGTACGAGTCGGCGGACGCGGGCGAGGTGGACGCCCAGGTGCTGCGCGCCCTCGGCGTACGGACCTCCGTCGCCGCCCTGCTGGAAGAGCCGGGCGGCGCGGCCGAACTGCTCGCCCGCCTGGCGGACCCCGCGCGCGAGGTGGACTCCGCCCAACTGCACGCGCTGTACGGGGTGCTGGCGGAGCTGGACCCCGAGCAGGTCACGCTCCCCGACGAACTGCGGGCCGTGGTCGGCGGCGAGGTCCGCGTCGTGGACGCGGCCGACGCGGTGGTCGCGGACGCGCCCGACCTGATGCCGCTGGCCACCGGGCTGCCGCTGCTGCCGGTACGCCCGGCGCGCGCCGCGGATCTGGCGGAGCTGTTCCAGGTACGGCGGCTGAGCGAGGTCTTCCCGGCGCCCGTACGGTCGGAGGGCACCCGGCACGAGGTCCCCCAGCCGGTCCGAACCCTCCTCGGCCCGGACACCCCGCACTCCTACGTCGAACACGAGGAACTGACCGTCGAGGACGGCACCGAACTCGACTGGCGCTGGACCCCCGACGGCACCCTCCACGCCGCCACCCTGGAGGGCGTCGCCGCCGGCCTCGCCTGGGCCGCCGGCCAATGGCCCCGCCGCTTCGAAACCGCCGCCCTCCTGGAGGACTTGGACCGCGCGGAGGAACTGGCGGAGGCCCGCTGGTTCGACTGACACCGGTGCGTTCGCCCATGCGCGGCACACCCGCTCCCTTGTCCGGCGGGATAAGGTGACGCGCATGGGCATCGCACGCTGTTCAGGGCCGACGGGCTTCACGTAGCCCGCCAGGAGATACCTGGCGGTGGCTGCGATCGGAGTCCCGTGGCACGCACCGCCCATCACCTTCGCCCTGCCCCCGGTCGGCCCGCGTCCGGCTGGTCACCGGGCGAGCCCTGGAGTTCCGTGGTCCTCCACGACCTCCGGTACAGCGCCCGCACTCTCGCCGAGGCGGCGCGCGAGTCCAGAAGGCCCCGGCCGCGCACGGTCCGCCGTACGGTGGCCATCCACTCGTTTCCCCGTTATCAGCGGGACCGTTCCGTCGCCCGCTGGTCCGCGCAGGAGGAACGCCGGGCGCGGCAGCGGCTGCGCCGCCAGGTGGGCACCGTCGTGGGGCTGCTGAACTCCGCCGCCGGCGAGCTCGCCCTCGATGTCGCGGACACCGTGGACGTACCGCCGGTGCGTCACCGGCGCGGCTCGCTCTGGCTCGCGTAGTCGGCTAGGCGGGGAACCGCCGCCCCACCACCCGCCAAGCCACCTCCAGCAGCACGGCCGCCGCCGCGGCGATGCCCACCGCTGCCCACGGCATGGTCGTGCCGACCAGTTTCAGGTCGAAGAAGTTCTGGAGCCAGGGGACGACGAGGACGACCAGGAAGCCGAGGGCCATGGCCAGGACGAGGCCGATGCGCCACCACGTGTAGGGGCGGGCGATGATCGCCAGGACCCACATGGCGCTGAGGAACAGGGTGAGGGTGGCCGCGCTCGTCTCGGCCGGGAGGGCGTCCGGGCCGTCGTAGTGGCTGCGGGCCAGGAGGTACGTGGCGAACGCGGCGAGGCCGATGATCAGGCCGGAGGGGACCGCGTACCGCATCACCCGGCGGACGAAGTGCGGCTTCGCGCGCTCCTTGTTGGGGGCGAGGGCGAGGAAGAACGCGGGGACGCCGATGGTGAGGGTGGACAGCAGGGTGAGGTGGCGCGGCAGGTACGGGTACGGGATCTGGCAGCAGGCGACCAGGATCGCGAGCAGGACCGAGTAGACGGTCTTGGTGAGGAAGAGGGTGGCGACGCGGGTGATGTTGCCGATCACCCGGCGGCCCTCGGCGACCACCGACGGCAGTGTCGCGAAGCTGTTGTTGAGGAGCACGATCTGCGCGACGGCCTTGGTGGCCTCGCTGCCCGCGCCCATCGAGACGCCGATGTCCGCGTCCTTGAGGGCGAGTACGTCGTTGACGCCGTCGCCGGTCATCGCGACGTTGTGGCCGCGCTTCTGGAGCGCGCCGACCATGTCCCGCTTCTGCTGCGGCGTGACGCGGCCGAACACCGCGCCGTCCTCCAGGGCCTTGCCCATCTCCTCCTGATCGGCGGGGAGTTTGCGCGCGTCCACGGGGGATTCCGCGCCGGGCATGCCGAGCTTTCCGGCCACCGCGCCGACCGACACCGCGTTGTCGCCGGAGATGACCTTCGCCTGGACGCCCTGTTCCTCGAAGTACCGCAGGGTGTCCATCGCGTCGGGGCGCAGCCGCTGTTCGAGGACGACGAGGGCGGTGGGGCGGACGTGGTCGGTGATGGCGGAGTCGTGCAGGTCGCGTTCGGCGCGGGCCAGCAACAGGACGCGCAGGCCCTGGGAGTTGAGGTCGTCGACCTCGGAGAGCGCGTCGTCGCCGGAGGGCAGGAGGACGTCCGGGGCGCCGAGCAGCCAGGTGGTGTGTTCGCCGTCCGGGCTCTGCAGGGCCGCGCCGCTGTACTTGCGGGCGGAGGAGAACGGCAGCGCGTCGGTGCTGCGCCAGTCGTCCTCCGCCGGATACGCGTCGATGATCGCCTGGAGGGACGCGTTGGGGCGCGGGTCGGACGCGCCGAGCGCGCCGAGGACCTGCTCGATGCGGCCCTCGTCCGCACCGTCGAGCGGCCGCAGCTCGCTGACGTCCATGCCGCCCTCGGTGAGCGTGCCGGTCTTGTCCAGGCAGACCACGTCGACGCGGGCCAGACCCTCGATCGCGGGCAACTCCTGGACCAGGCACTTCTTGCGGCCGAGCCGGATGACGCCGATCGCGAAGGCGACCGAGGTGAGGAGGACCAGGCCCTCGGGGATCATCGGGACGATGCCGGCGACCATGCGGCGTACGGCCTCGTCGCCCGCCATGTTCAGGGTGAACAGGTGGCTGAGGATCAGGCCGATGGCGGTCGGCACCATCATCCACGTCACGTACTTGAGGATCTGGCTGATGCCGGTGCGCAGCTCGGAGTGGACGAGGGTGAAGCGGGACGCCTCCTCGGCGAGCTGGGCTGCGTACGCCTCGCGTCCGACCTTGGTGGCGGTGAACGCGCCGCCGCCGGCGACCACGAAGCTGCCGGACATCACCTTCTCGCCGGGCTTCTTGACCACCGGATCGGCCTCGCCGGTCAGCAGCGACTCGTCGATCTCCAGGCCGTCGCTCTCCAGGACCTCCCCGTCGACGATCACCTTGTCGCCGGGGCCGAGTTCGATGACGTCGCCGAGGACCACCTCGGAGGTGGGGATCTCGGCGGCCGTGCCGTCGCGCCGTACGGTCGGCCTGGACTCGCCTATGACGGCCAGGCTGTCCAGGGTCTTCTTGGCGCGCAGCTCCTGGATGATGCCGATGCCGGTGTTGGCGACGATGACGAAGCCGAACAGGCCGTCCTGGATCGGCCCGACGATCAGGATGATCACGAACAGCACGCCGATGATGGCGTTGAAGCGGGTGAAGACGTTCGAGCGGACGATGTCGGCGGTGGAGCGCGAGGACCGTACGGGGACGTCGTTGACCTCGCCTCTGGACACCCGCTCGGCGACCTCGGCGGCGCTCAGGCCGCGGTGGGCCGGTTCGGCGGCCTGCTCGCGGCTGCCGGCTTCGGTCTTCGCCCGCTGAGTCATGCCTTCGACGTTACGGGCGGAACGGACGATTCACCCGCTGGATACGCACAGGAAGGTGGCGGGAGTTGTTGGAGGGGCGTGCGTCAACCGTCGGGGGTCGGGATGCGTCCACTATGGGGTGACATGGTCCGCGGGGCGAGACGGCCGTCCGGGCCGGGCCGTGCCCGTCTCAGACCGCGTCCACCGGCGTGGGCCCGGCGTCCCGCGCCGCCGCGGCGCGCTTGATCGCTGCGTCGCGCTTGCGGACGTACCAGATGCCGAGGAGGCCGAGGCCGCCGCCGGCCAGGCAGGTCCACACCCACCAGGTGCGGTCGTGGTCGGCGAACCAGCCGTAGAAGGGGAGCTGGGCCAGGAAGAGCACGAACCAGATGATGGTGCCGCCGGTGATCGTGCCGACGACGGGGCCCTCAAGAGGCTCCGGGGCCTCGCGCAGTTCGGACTTCTTCCACATGGGGCCAGCTTACGGGCAGCCGCTGACAGCACCGATCCCGGCAGGCCGGGCCGCGCGGCGCGGCCGTCGGGAGGGCCGTGGACGGGTCGAGACCGGACCGCGGGCGGACCGCGGGCACCCGCCGAGCGCTACTGGCCGGATTCCCCAAGGGTCTACGCGCGGAGATAGCGATCATCGACTTGTTTATTCATACTGAACCTATCCGGTTCTGACTGGTTTGATTCGTTCAATCATCCAATCTGATCCGGTCTGTTTGTGTTCTGGGCCCGATCCGGGGCCCCCACGCCTCTTCAGGCCCGTACGACTGAGGTCCGCGCATGTCCCCCTCGGCCACCACGCCGGTCGACGCTGTCCAGAGCCCAGGCCCGCAGCCGCCGAAGAACGGTCTCGACCGGTTCTTCAAGATCTCCGAGCGGGGATCGACGGTCTCCCGCGAGCTCCGCGGCGGTCTCGCCACCTTCTTCGCCATGGCGTACATCGTCGTGCTGAACCCGATCATCCTCGGCGCCGGTCAGGACAAGTTCGGGCACCACCTCGACAACGGCCAGCTGGTCACCGCCACCGCCCTGATGGCGGGCCTGTCCACGCTTCTGATGGGCGTCATCGGCAATGTGCCGATCGCCGTCGCCGCCGGCCTCGGCATCAACGCCGTCGTCTCCCTCCAGCTCGCCCCCAAGATGAGCTGGCCGGACGCGATGGGCATGGTCGTGCTCGCCGGTCTGGTGCTGATGATCCTGGTCGCCTCCGGCCTGCGGCAGCGGGTCATGGACGCGATCCCGAACGGGCTGCGGCGCGCCATCGCGATCGGCATCGGCCTGTTCATCTCGCTGGTCGGCCTGGTGGACGCGGGCTTCGTCACCCGTAACCCGGACGCCGCGCACACCACCGTGCCGCTGGCGCTGGGCCAGGGCGGCCAGCTCCAGGGCTGGCCGGTGCTGGTCTTCGTCGTCGGCCTGGCGCTGATGTTCCTGCTGACCGTGCGGAAGACCAAGGGCGCGATCCTGATCGGCATGGTCGTGATGGCCATCGTCGCGATCATCATCAACGCCGTCGCCGAGATCCCCGACGCGAGCTGGGGCCTGGCCGTGCCGAACGTGCCGGACAGCCTCGTCGGCGCCCCCGACTTCGGCCTGATCGGCCAGATCAGCCTGTTCGGCGGCTTCAAGGAGGTCGGCCTGCTGACCGGCTGCCTGTTCGTCTTCACCGTGCTGCTGTCCGGCTTCTTCGACGCGATGGGCACGATCATCGGCGTCGGAGAGGAGGCCGGGCTGACCGACGAGAACGGCAGTCTGCCGGGCATGGGCCGCATCCTGATGGTGGACGGCATCGCGGTCGCGGCGGGCGGCGTCGGCTCGGCCTCGGCCAACACCTGCTTCGTGGAGTCCACCGCGGGCGTCGGCGAGGGGGCCCGTACGGGGCTGGCGAACGTGGTGACCGGCGGGCTCTTCCTGCTGGCGCTGGTCTTCACACCGCTGGCGACGGTCGTGCCGTCGCAGGCCGCGACGCCCGCCCTGCTGGTCGTCGGCTTCCTGATCATGTCGGCCAACGTCCGGGAGATCGACTGGAGTGACTTCACCGTCGCCGTCCCGGCATTCCTGACGATCATCTCGATGCCGTTCACCTACAGCATCACCAACGGCATCGGCATGGGCGTACTGGCCTTCATCCTGCTGCGGACGGCGACCGGCCGCTTCAAGGAGATCCCCTGGCTGCTGAACGCGGTGGGGCTGGCCTTCCTCGTCTACTTCCTGCTCAACCCGATCGAGCAGGTGCTGGGCGTCAGGTGAGGCCCGGCCGGTCCGTACGGCGGGACCGGCTCACAGCGGCGGGGCGGCGTAGAACCGCTCCGTCCGGTCCACCGACATCTTGAAGCGTTCGTCGAAGTCTTCACGGATGAGCGTCCGGGTCACATAGTCCTGGACGCTCATTCCGCGTTTGGCGGCGTGCTGCCGAAGGCGCTCCAGCAGTTCCCCGTCCATGCGCAGGCTGAGCACTCCCGATCCCATACCGCCACGGTCCTCTCACGCCCTGGTCAGGCGGGTCACTTTCCGCTGCGTCCTCACTCGGAAGGGTGATGCGGGCGGCCCCACGTCAACGGGCTTTCATTAGAGAGGGTAATGAGTTATGCTAACGACCATGCCGGAACTGTCCCTTGGCGACGATGCTGCCGCCGTGAACGCCTTGCGGTCCGCCGTGATGCGGCTCTCCCGCCGACTCAAACACCAGCGGGTCGACGAGTCGCTCAGCCCGACCGAGATGTCGGTGCTCGGCACCCTCGCCCGGTGCGGCCACGCCACCCCCGGCGAGCTGGCGCGCAAGGAGCACGTCCAGCCGCCGTCGATGACCCGCATCGTGGCGATGCTGGAGGCCAAGGGCCTGGTCCGGCTCGAAGCGCACCCCGACGACCGCCGCCAGAAGGTCGTCACCCAGACCGAACAGGCCGAGGCGATGCTCGAAGAGAGCCGCCGCAAACGCAACGCGTGGCTGGCCGAGCTGGCCTCCGGGCTGGACGAGGACGAGTGGGCCGCACTGCGGACCGCCGCACCCGTACTGGAGAAGCTCGCCCAGCTGTAGAAACCGAAAGCCGAGGAGGCGAACCCACTTTGAGTACGGGATCCGGAGCAGACTCCGCCCCCGCACCGATATCCCACGACACCACCGCCACCGACGCCGCGACCGCACCCCCCGCAGGCTCCCGGGGCACCGCCGCCGAGCCGCGCGGGGGCATGTTCCGTTCGCTGCGCGTCCGCAACTACCGGCTGTTCGCCACCGGACAGGTCGTCTCCAACACCGGCACCTGGATGCAGCGCATCGCCCAGGACTGGCTGGTGGTCAGCATCACCGGCTCCTCCGCCGCCGTCGGCATCACCACCGCGCTCCAGTTCCTGCCCATGCTGCTGTTCGGGCTGTACGGGGGCGTGATCGCCG
The DNA here is from genome assembly GCF_001279365.1 of Streptomyces sp. NRRL F-5755. Classification (NCBI taxonomy): domain Bacteria; kingdom Bacillati; phylum Actinomycetota; class Actinomycetes; order Kitasatosporales; family Streptomycetaceae; genus Streptomyces; species Streptomyces sp. NRRL F-5755. The sequence goes on from NZ_LGCW01000081.1 coordinate 10,150, forward strand.
ACCGGGTCTCCAAGCGCAGGCTGCTGCTGGTCACCCAGGCTTCGATGGGCCTGACCGGCCTGGTCCTGGCCGTGCTGACCCTCAGCGGGAACGTCGCGGTCTGGCACGTCTACCTGATGGCCTTCGTGCTCGGCCTGATCACCGTCGTCGACAACCCGGCGCGGCAGGCGTTCGTCGTCGAGATGGTCGGCCCGGACGACCTGCGCAACGCCGTCAGCCTGAACTCGGCCAACTTCCAGTCGGCCCGGCTGATCGGCCCCGCCGTGGCCGGCGCGCTGATCACCTCCCTCGGCAGCGGCTGGGCGTTCCTCCTGAACGGCCTGTCCTTCCTCGCGCCGCTCGCCGGACTGCTGCTGATGCGCACCCGTGAGCTGCACAAGGTCGACCGCGCCCCGCGCGGCAAGGGCCAGCTGCGCGAAGGCGTGCGCTACGTCGCCGGCCACCCCGAGCTGATCTGGCCGATCGTCCTGGTCGGCTTCATCGGCACCTTCGGCTTCAACTTCCCGATCTGGCTGACCGCCTTCGCCGACAAGGTCTTCCACGGCGGCGCCGGCATGTACGCCTGGTTCAACGGCCTGATGGCGGCCGGTTCGCTGGCGGGCGCGCTGCTCGCGGCCCGGCGCAGCACCTCGCGGCTGCGGCTGCTGGTGGGCGCGGCGCTGCTGTTCGGCGTGCTGGAGATGGCCGCGGCCCTCTCCCCGGCCGTCTGGATCTTCGGCGCGCTGCTGATCGTCATCGGCATGGTCGGCCTGACGATCAACGTCACGGCCAACTCCAGCGTGCAGCTGGCGACCGACCCGCTGATGCGCGGGCGGGTGATGAGCCTGTTCATGATGGTCTTCATGGGCGGCACACCGCTCGGCGCGCCCATCGTCGGCTGGGTCACCGACGCGTACGGCGCCCGCCTCGGCTTCCTCGCGGGCGGTCTGGTCTCCGTGCTGGCGGCGGCCGGTGTCGGCCTGATGCTGACCCGCGCGGGCGGGCTGCGCGTACGGATCGACCTGCGGCGCGGCCACCAGCACGTACGGTTCGTGCCCCGGCAGCGGGACGGCGAACCGGAGCGGCTGACGGCGGCGGCCTGATACGCCCGTACCGGGCCGGGACCGCGCGTACGGCGATCCCGGCCGGTGCGCTCTGCGGTCCCGGCCCCGCCACCGCCCCGTGCGCGACACTGGCCGCATGAGACTCTTCGCCGCAGCGCTCCCGCCCGAGTCCGCCGTCGAGGAACTCGCGGCCCGGGTGCGCCGGCTGCGGCGGCTGCCCGGCGCGGACCGGCTGCGCTGGACCGGGCGGGCCGGCTGGCACTTCACGCTCGCCTTCTACGGCGAGGTGCCGGAGACCGTCCTCCCCGAGCTGCGCGAGCGGCTGGCGCGGGCGGCCCGGCGGTACGAGCCGATCCCGCTGCGCCTCAAGGGCGGCGGGCGCTTCGCGGACCGGGTGGTGTGGGCGGGGGCCGACGGCGGCCTGCCGGCCCTGCGGAAACTGGCGGACTCGGCGAACGCGGCGGCCCGCCGGGCCGGGGTGGAGATGTCCGGCCACCGCGCGTACACCCCGCACCTGACCGTCGCGCGCAACCGCGGCGGCGCCCTCGACCTGGACCCGTTCGTCGAGGCCCTGACGGACTTCGAGGGCGGCGCCTGGACCGTACGGGAGCTGGCGCTCGTCCGCAGCCACCTGCCCGCCGGCGGGGTGCCGGGCGAGCAGCCCCGGTACGAGACGGTGGCGGCCTGGCCGCTGGGCCGCTGAGCCTGGCCGCGGGTGTGCCGGCGGGGCCGGTTACGCTCGAAGGGTGGACCCCAAAACCCGTAACCGGATCATGTCCGGCCTGTTCGCCGTACTGCTCATCGTCGTGATCGTGGCGGCCGCCCTGCGCTGAACCGCCGGACGGCCGCCCGGCACCGCCGTCCCCTCAGCTCACCAGGCGAACGCCTCCGGCGAAGGACCGGTGGCCGGGAAGATCTCATCGAGCGCGCTCAGCAGCTCCGGCGAGAGCTCCAGCTCCACGGCGCGCAGCGCGGAGTCGAGCTGTTCGGAGGTGCGCGGCCCGACGATCGGCCCCGTCACACCGGGCCGGGTGAGCAGCCAGGCCAGCGCGACCTCGCCGGGCCGCAGCCCGTGCTTGTCGAGCAGGTCCTCGTACGCCTCGATCTGCGCCCGGATCGCGGAGTTCGCCAGCGCGCCGGCCGAGCGGCCCCCGTTCGTACGGGCTCCGCCGCCGCCCTCGCGCTCCTTGCGCACGGCGCCGCCGAGCAGGCCGCCGTGCAGCGGCGACCACGGGATGACGCCGAGCCCGTAGGACTCGGCCGCCGGGATCACCTCCATCTCGGCGCGCCGCTCGGCGAGGTTGTAGAGGCACTGCTCGCTGACCAGCCCGAGCGAACCGCGGCGCGCGGCGGCCTCGTTGGCCTGCGCGATGTGCCAGCCCGCGTGGTTGGAGGAACCGGCGTAGAGGATCTTGCCCTGCTGCACCAGGACGTCGACGGCCTGCCAGATCTCGTCCCACGGCGTGTGCCGGTCCACGTGGTGGAACTGGTAGAGGTCGATGTAGTCGGTGTTCAGCCGCTTGAGGCTGGCGTCCACCGCACGCCGGATGTTCAGCGCGGAGAGCCGGTCGTGGTTGGGCCAGACCCGCTCCCCGTCGCCGCCCATGTTGCCGTAGACCTTGGTGGCGAGCACGGTCTTGTCGCGGCGGCCGCCGCCCTGGGCGAACCAGGAGCCGACGATCTCCTCCGTGCGGCCCTTGTTGTCACCCCAGCCGTAGACGTTGGCGGTGTCGAAGAAGTTGACGCCCGCGTCGAGCGCGGCGTCCATGATGGCGTGGCTGTCGGTTTCGTCCGTCTGGGGTCCGAAGTTCATCGTTCCCAGGACGATGCGGCTGACCTTGAGTCCGGTGCGTCCGAGCTGCGTGTACTCCATGGGGCCCTAGCCAACGCCTTGGAGCGTGCTCGAATCAAGACGCGCGCCGTGCCCCGCGTCCCTCAGTTCCCTGCCGCCATGTACGGCCCGCCCACGTCCCACGCCTGGTGCATGGCGTCCGCGAAGGCCGCCGCGAGCAGGTGCTCGCCGGACGCGGAGGGGTGCGTTCCGTCGTAGGTGTCCCGGTCCAGGTCGTAGTCCGCCGGGTGGGAGGCCAGCAGCAGCGGCGAGGCGGGGGTCGACAGGTCCGCGACCGCCTTGGCCAGCAGTTCGTTGAAGCGCTCGCACTCGGCGGCGAAGGGCGCGTCGCACAGGGCGCGGGTGTTCGGGATGACGGGCAGCAGGACGGCCCGTACGGACGGGCGGGCGGCCCGCGCCTCGGCGACGAAGCGGCGCACGTTCGCGGCGGTCTGCTCCGCGTTCGTGTAGAAGCCGAGGTCTATCAGGCCGAGCGAGACCAGCAGGGTGTCGGCCTTGGACGCGCGCACGGCCTCGCCGATCAGCGGCGCCATGTGGCACCAGCCCTCGCCCCACCCGGCGAGGTGCCGCCGCGCGTTCTCGGGGAAGTCCGGGTCCCGGTAGGCGTACGAGACCGCCGCGCCGGCGGCCGCGTCGTACAGCGCGCCGCGCGGCCCGACGATGCGGTACGGCCCGCCGAAGGTCCGGTTCAGGTGCTGCCACATGCGATAGCGCCAGGTGAAGTCCCCGGCGCTGCCGATCGTCATCGAGTCGCCGACGAACATCACGCGCATACGGCCTCCCGGCCCGCCGGCCCGGGAGCGCCAAAGGGCGCGGTCGGGGTACTCATGCGGAGATCATAGGGAGCCGCCGGGCGGGCGGTCGGCGCCGGGCCCTGGGTCCGCCCGGCGCCGCGGGCCGGCCGCACCGAAGTGGCAAGCTGACCCCATGCGTTCGCTACTGTGCGCGGCCGGGGCCGCGGGGATACTGCTGTTCGCCGCGGCCGGGCCGGTGGCGGCCGACGACGGCGGGGACGGCTTCACGATCACCGATCCGCGGATCAAGGAGTCCAGCGGCCTGGCGGCCAGCCGGACGCACCCCGGGGTGTACTGGACCCACAACGACAGCGACGACGGCCCGTACGTCTATGCGGTGGACGGCCGCACCGGCCGTACGGTCGCCACCGTCACCCTGCGCGGCATCGGCGACCCGCGCGACGTGGAGGCGATCTCGGTCGGCCCGGACGGCCATGTGTACGTCGGCGACATCGGCGACAACCTCGGCGGCACGTGGAACCACGTCTGGATCTACCGCTTCCCGGAGCCGCGGCAGCTGCGCGACCAGACGGTCACGGCGGCGCAGCTCACCGTCACGTACGACGAGGGCCCGCGCGACGCCGAGGCGATGATGGTGCATCCCAAGACCGGCCGGGTCTACATCGCCAGCAAGAAGAAGAGCGGCGGCGCCGCCCTGTACGAGGGCCCGGAACGCCTGTCGTCGCGCGGTACGAACACCTTCCGCCGGATCGCGGCCATCGACCAGTGGGTGACCGACGGCGCGTTCTCCCCGGACGGCACGCGGCTGGTGCTGCGCGGCTACTTCGGCGCGGAGATGTACCGCTGGCAGGGCGGCCGCCCGAAGGACATCGGAAGCGTGGGCGTACCGCTCCAGATGCAGGGCGAGTCCGTCAGCTTCACCCCCGACGGACGCACGCTGATGTTCGGCTCGGAGGGGAAGTCCAGCCGCGTACAGCCGGTGGGCCTGAGCGGCGACCAGCTGCCGGAGTCGGCGGCGAAGAATTCCGACGGGAAGACCGGCGACAAGGGCGGCACCGACGACCGGAGCCAGGACGGCCCCGGCAAGAACCGCAACGTCCTGCTGGCGGCGGTGACGTTCGGGGTGGGGGCGGTGGTGGTGCTGGGCCTGCGGAGGGTGTTCCGGCGGAAGTGAGCGGCCGGCGGCCACCGGTTGCGGGTGGCTGAGCGCCCTGCTCAGCCGCCCTGCTTCTCGATATAGGCCGCGATCCCGTCCAGCAGCCGCCCCAGCCCCAGTTCGAACAGGGCGTCGCCTTCGTCGCAGTCGTCGTCGAAGGCGAACGTGTCCTCGGAGAGCGCGGCGAGGTGCGGGTAGCGGCCGCTTTCCATGGCCTTGACCAGGAACGGGCCCTGGATCTTCCACCATTCCTCGTCGGTGATGCCGGTGCGCTTCTCGGCCATCGCCGAGTTGAGGCGGGTGCGCGCCGCGCCCGCGACATAGCCCTCCACGATCGTCAGCAGGCGGATCTTCTCCCGGTCGGGCAGGGCGACGCCCGACAGCCCGCGGATGGTGTACTCCAGCGCGTCGACCGAGTTGGGGCCCAGCAGCGGGCGCGTCTGGTCGACCTGGAGCAGCCAGGGGTGGCGGTGGTGGAGCTGCCAGGCGCGGCGCGCGACGTTCTCCAGGACGGCCCGCCAGCCGGCCTCGGGCCCGGGGAAGTCGTCGGCGCCGAACGCGGCGATCTTGTCGAGCATCAGGTCCAGCAGCTCGCCCTTGCCGGGGACATAGCGGTAGAGCGACATCGTGCCGACGCCCAGCTCGGTGGCGACCCGCCGCATCGACACCGCGCCGATCCCCTCGGCGTCGGCGACCGCCACCGCGGCGGTGACGATCCGGTCGAGGGTCAGGCCGGGCTTGGGGCCGCGGGTGGGGCGCTCGCCGGTGCCCCAGAGCAGCTCCATGCTGCGTGCCGCGTCGCCGCTGCCACTGTGTTCTGTCGTCATGGTGCGGCCAGTCTATGCCGCCGGCCAAAAATTGAGTACGGCGTACGCGGTGATCGGGTAGGGTGGGCCACGTTACTGAGTACGCCGTACCCAATTCCGGGGCCGGCGCTCAGCGCCCAGGGCTCGGTGCCCGGGGCGGACGAGGAGGACGGGGAGGCGCATGAACACATCCGACGTGGCGGTGCTGGCGGAGGGGCTGGCCAAGCGGTACGGGGACAAGCGGGCGCTCGACGGCTTCGACCTGGCCGTACGGCGCGGCACCGTACAGGGCCTGCTCGGGCCCAACGGGGCGGGCAAGACCACCGCCGTCCGCATCCTGGCGACGCTGCTGCGCCTGGACGGCGGACGGGCGACGGTCGCCGGGCACGACGTGGCGCGCGAGCCGCACGCCGTACGCCAACGGATCGGCCTGACCGGGCAGTACGCCGCCGTGGACGAGATCCTGACGGGGCGGCAGAACCTGGAGATGTTCGGGCGGCTGTTCCACCTGGACGGGCGGCGGGCGCGGGCCCGCGCCGACGAGCTGCTGGCGCGCTTCGGGCTGGCCGACGCGGCCGGCAAGCAGGTCAAGCACTACAGCGGCGGCATGCGGCGGCGCCTGGACCTGGCGTCCAGTGTCCTGCTCGCGCCCGAGGTGCTGTTCCTGGACGAGCCGACCACCGGCCTCGACCCGCGCAGCCGCAACGAGGTCTGGGAGACCGTACGGACCCTGGTCGCGGGCGGTACGACCGTCCTGCTCACCACGCAGTACCTCGACGAGGCCGACCAGCTGGCCGACCGGATCGCCGTCATCGACCACGGCCGGACCGTCGCGGAGGACACCCCGGACGGCCTCAAGCAGGGCATCGGCGGCGACCGCATCCACGTAGTGGTGCGCGACGCCACCGAGCTGCCGCGGACGGCGCGGATCGTGGCGCGGGTGGCGGCGGACGGCGCCGCGCCGGACACGGACGTGGCGGAACGGCGGGTCGGCGCGCCGGTGGCGGACGGCGTGGCGGCGCTGACCGAGGTGGCACGGGCGCTCCAGGACGCGGGGATCGGGGTGGCGGACATCGGGCTGCGGCGGCCGACGCTGGACGAGGTGTTCCTGCGGCTGACGGGGCACCGCACCGCGGCGGGGGAGCCGGACGATGCCGGAGCCGGCCGTACGTACGGGACGGAGGCCGCCGCATGAGCACCCCCGCCCCCGCACAGCTCCCCGAACGGCGCCTGTACTGGGCCTTCGCCGACTGCTGGACCATCGTCCGCCGCGACCTGACCCACCTCGTCAAGCAGCCCGTCAACATCGCCTGGCAGCTGGGCTTCCCGATCGTCTCCGTCCTGCTCTTCGTCTATGTCTTCGGCAGCGCGATGGACGTCGGCGGCGAGGGCTCCTACCGGGACTACGCGATGCCCGGGATGTTTGCCATGACCATGGCGTTCGGCTTCATGAACACCGCGATGCTGGTCGCGGTCGACAAGGACCGGGGCGTGACCGACCGCTTCCGTTCGATGCCGATGGCGCGGTCGGCGGTGGTCAGCGGGCGGGGCGTCTCGGATGTGTTCGGCGCGGCGCTGGACCTGGCGGTGCTGGCGCTGATCGCCGTCGTCGTCGGCTGGCGCTCGGACGGCGGCGCCGTCGCCACGCTCGCCGCGTTCGCCCTGCTGCTGCACCTGCGCTTCGCACTCATCTGGGTGGGGGTGCTGCTGGGCCTGCTGGTGCCCAACCAGGAGGCGGCGGGCGGGCTGTTCGCGCTGGCCTTCCCGTTCGGCATGATCTCCAGCGTCTTCACACCGCCGTCGATGATGCCCGACTGGCTCGGCGCGATCGCGATGTGGAACCCGGTCTCCTCGACGGCGAACGCCGTACGGGAACTGTTCGGGCAGCCCGGCACCACCGGCGGCAGCTGGATCGAGCAGCACGCCCTGCTGATGGCGGTCGTCTGGCCGCTCGTCCTGACCGCGGTCTTCCTGCCGCTGGCCGTACGCCGCTTCCAGCGCCTGAGCCGCTGAGAGGGCCCTTGGGCACAGCACGACGGCCGGGCCCCGGCGGGTGCGTCCCGCCGGGGCCCGGCCGTCCGGGGCGAAGGCCCCTACAGCTTGGTGATCACGTAGTCGATGCAGGCGGTCAGCGCCTCGACATCGGCCGGGTCGATCGCCGGGAACATCGCCACCCGCAGCTGGTTGCGGCCCAGCTTGCGGTACGGCTCGGTGTCCACGATGCCGTTGGCGCGCAGCGCCTTGGCGACGGCCGCCGCGTCGATCTCGTCGTCGAAGTCGATGGTGCCGATGACCTGGGAGCGCTTGGCCGGGTCGGTGACGAACGGCGTCGCGTACGGGGACTCCTCGGCCCAGCCGTACAGCGTGCGCGAGGAGGTGGCGGTGCGCCGTACCGCCCAGTCCAGGCCGCCCTGGCCGTTGATCCACTCCAGCTGCTCGTTGAGCAGGAAGAGGGTGGACAGGGCCGGGGTGTTGTACGTCTGGTTCTTCAGCGAGTTGTCGATCGCGGTCGGCAGCGAGAAGAACTCCGGCACGTGCCGGCCGGAGGCGTGCACCGTGCGGGCGCGCTCCAGGGCCGCGGGGGAGAAGACGCCGATCCACAGGCCGCCGTCGGAGGCGAAGGACTTCTGCGGCGCGAAGTAGTAGACGTCCGTCTCCGCGATGTCCACGGGCAGGCCGCCCGCGCCGGAGGTGGCGTCCACCAGGACGAGCGAGCCGGCGTCCGCGCCCGCCACGCGCTTGATCGGGGCGGCGACACCGGTCGAGGTCTCGTTGTGGGTGAAGGCGTAGACGTCCACGCCCTCCTCCGCCTTCGGCTCCGGGTGGCTGCCCGGGTCCGCGGAGATCAGCGTGGGCTCGGCCAGCCACGGCGCCAGCTTGGCGGCCTTGGCGAACTTCGAGGAGAACTCGCCGAAGGTGAGGTGCTGGGACTTGTTCTCGATCAGACCGTGGGTCGCGATGTCCCAGAAGGCGGTGGAGCCGCCGTTGCCGAGGACGACCTCGTAGCCCTCCGGCAGCCGGAACAGCTCGCGCACGCCGTCGCGGACCTTGCCGACCAGGTTCTTGACCGGAGCCTGGCGGTGGGACGTGCCGAGCAGAGAACGTCCGGTGGCGGCGAGGGCGTCGAGCGCCTCCGTACGCACCTTGGAGGGGCCCGCGCCGAAGCGACCGTCGGCGGGCTTGATGTCAGCGGGAATCTGGATATCAGCCACGGGCGAAGCGTAATCCGTCAGGGGGCCGGCGCAGGACCGGGGTCCACCGGGTGAGACGGATCGGACACCGCCGCCGGACCGGTTCCCCCGTGACCGTCTTCCGCTTCCCCGGCCTTGCCCTGCCCGGCGTCCGCGCGACCGGCCTCCGCGTACATCTCACCGACCGAGGCCGCCGCCCGCGCCAGCTCCGCCCGCGCCTCCGGCGGTTCCAGCACCTCGACCGTCGTCGCGAACTGGAGCAACTGGCGCACCGCGCGCAGCTCTTGCAGCGCCAGTTCGACCGTCACCCACGGACCGCCGGTGTCGCATGGCGGCTCCACCAGCGCGGGCCCCATGATCCGTACGAACAGGTCCAGCCGCGGCCGCAGCACCCGCGCCGTCGCCCGGAACCCCGCCGGCCGCTCCTCCACCTGCCGCCGCAGCACCTCCCACACGTCCGCCAGCTCCACCCCCTCCCGGCGCCGCACCGGCGTGTCGAGCACCGTGGCCGCGGCCACCCGGTCGGCCCGGAACAGCTGGGAGCGCCGCCGCCGGTCCGCGACGAGGTACCAGGTCCCGGCCTTGGAGACGAGGCCGTACGGATCGACGGTGTACGTACGTGTACGGGTCTCACCGCTGTGCCGGTACCGCAGGCGCAGCCGCCGGTCGGCGAACACCGCGGTGTGCAGCGTGTCCAGGTCCACCGCGGGCCGCGGGCCGGACAGCCAGCGCCCGGGATCGACCAGGATGCGGCGGCTGGTCAGCTCGGCGGCGGGCCGGTGCGGCGCGGGCAGCGCGGCCATCACCTTGCGCAACGCGGACCCGAGCGCGTCATCCAGCCCGAGCGCGCGGTGCGCCCCCTCGGCCGCCAGCACGAACAGCGCCCGCGCCTCTTCGGTGGTCAGCCCCGTCACATCCGTACGGAATCCCGGCAGCAACGCGATACCACCGTGCCGCCCGCGCTCCGCGTACACCGGAACTCCGGCCGCGGACAGCGATTCGATGTCGCGGTAGATCGTCCGGACGGACACCTCCAGCCGCGTGGCCAGCTCGGCGGCGGGCACCCGGCCGCGGGTTTGCAGGAGGAGCAGGATCGAGAGGAGGCGGTCGGATTTCACGCGGTCCAGTCTTCCGGAAAGCCCGCCGGAAAACTTGACGGCAGGTGTCAGGTTATGGCGCGAGAGTCCTGGTCATGAACCTCACGAACGACACCGTTCCCGCAGCTTCCCCCACCCTCGCCGAGCTGGCCGCCCAGCTCACCGGCGTCCTCCTCACCCCCGGAGACGACGGCTACGACGAGGAGCGCTCCGGCTACCAGACCGCGTACTCCCACCGCCCCTCGGTGATCGTCGGCGCGGCCTCGGCGGCCGACGCCGTGGCGGCGGTGCGCTACGCCCGTGCCCACGGACTGCCGGTGTCCGTGCAGTCGACCGGGCACGGCCTGGCGGCGGCCGGCGACGGGGGCCTGCTGATCAGCACGCGCCGGATGGACGAGGTGCGCGTCGACGCGGAAGCCCGGACCGCATGGACCGGGGCGGGTGTGCTCTGCGGCCAGGTGGTCGAGGAGGCCGCGCCGTACGGGCTGGCGCCGGTGAACGGGTCGTCGCCCGGGGTGGGCGTCGTCGGGTACACGCTCGGCGGGGGGCTGGGCATCCTGGGGCGGGAGTTCGGGTACGCGTCCGATCGCGTCCGGACGGTGGAACTGGTCACCGCCGACGGGGAGTTGCGCCGGGTGTCCGCGGCGCGCGACCCGGAGCTGTTCCGGGCGCTGCTCGGCGGCGGTCACGGGCTGGGCGTGGTGACCGGCCTGGAGTTCGGGCTGGTGCCGGTGGAGCGGGTGTACGGCGGGCAACTGGTCTTCGGCGCCGACCTGGTGGACGAGGCGCTGGCCGCGTACCTGGCATGGACGGAGAACCTGCCCGGCGAGCTGACCTCGTCGGTGGGTCTGATCGCCTACCCGGACGTGCCCGCCATGCCGCCGCACCTGCGCGGGCGCTACCTCGCCCACATCCGGATCGCCTACACGGGCACGGCGGAGGACGGCGAGCGGCTGGTCGCGCCGCTGCGCGCGGTCGGGCCGCGGGTGGCCGACACGCTGCGCGACATGCCGTACGCCGAGTCCCACACCATCCACCAGGACCCCACCACGCCGCACGCCTACGACGGTGACAGCGTGCTGCTCAGCGGCCTGGACGCGGACGCGCTGCGCGCGGTGGCCGCGCTGACCGGCCCGGACGCCCCGCTGATGACCGTGGTGCAGCTCAACCACCTGGGCGGCGCGCTCGCGGAGGGCGGCGGCTCCGTCGGCCACCGGGACGCGCGCTATCTGTTGCGCCTGCTGTCGCCACTGGACGGTACGGACGTGGCGGCCGCCCGCGCGCTGCACGCGGAGGTACGCGGGGTGCTGGCGCCCTGGGCGCTTGGCCGCAGCGTCAACTTCCTGTTCGGTGATCACGGTGACAAGACGGCCGACGCGTACGAGGAGCCGGTGCGTCGGCGGCTGGCCGCTGCCAAGGCCGCGTACGACCCGGAGAACCTGTTCCGGGCGTAGGGCGCCAAAGCGCGGGCAGCGGGCGGGGGAGTGCCCCCGGCCGAGTGGGCAGGCTGGGTGCATGGCTGATCGTACGCAGACACGCGGGACGCGGGACGGGACACCGGACGGGACGCGGGAGCTGGCACGGGAGCTGTCGGCCGCCGTGCGCGGCGAGGTCTCGGCCGCCGCCGGGGACCGGGCGCTGATGACCATGGACGCCTCCAACTACCGCCGGGTGCCGCGGGCGGTGGTCGCGCCACGGGACGCGGAGGATGTCGCCGCCGTACTCCGCGTGTGCCGCGAGCGCGGCGTGCCGGTGGTGCCGCGCGGCGGGGGCACGAGCATCGCCGGGCAGGCCACCGGGCTGGGCGTGGTGCTGGACTTCACCCGCCATCTGCGGCGGATCGTGTCGCTCGATCCCGAGGCCGCCACGGCGGTCGTCCAGCCGGGCGTGGTCCTCGACGACCTGCGGGCGGTGGCCGCCGTACACGGCCTGACCTTCGGCCCGGACCCGTCCACGCACAGCCGCTGCACCCTCGGCGGCATGATCGGCAACAACTCCTGCGGCTCGCACTCGGTGGCCTGGGGCACCACCGCCGACAGCGTGCGGGAGCTGGAGGTGCTGACGTACGGGGGCGAGCGGCTGCGCGCCGGGCGCGGCACGGCGGCCCTGGACGCGCTGCCGCAGCGGCTGCGGGACGGCGTACGGGAGCTGGTGAACGGCGACTTGGCGCTGCTCCGCACCGGATACCCGGACCTCCCGCGTCGCATCTCCGGCTACGCGCTGGACGCCCTGCTCCCGGAGCAGGGGACCGACCTGGCGCGGGCGCTCACCGGCAGCGAGGGCACCCTCGGCGTGCTGACCGAGGCCACGGTCGCGCTGGTCAGGCCGCCCGCCGCCAAGGTGCTGGCGGTACTCGGGTACGCGGACGAGAGCGCGGCGGCCGAGGCGGCGCACACGCTGCTGCCGTACCAACCCCTGACCGTCGAGGGCATGGCCGCCGACCTGGTGGGCAGCGCGGCGGGGCTGCCCAAGGGCGGCGCCTGGCTGTTCGTCGAGATGGGCGGCGACGAGCCGGGAGAGGCACTGGCCCGCGCCGAAAAACTGTGCCGCGACGCGGGCACGGCGACGACCGACCACACCGTCGTCACCGACCCGGCACGGCAGCGCGCCCTGTGGCGGGTGCGCGAGGACGCGTCCGGCACCGCGACCCGGATGCCCGACGGCTCGGAGGCGTGGCCCGGCTGGGAGGACTGCGCCGTGCCCCCGGAGCGACTGGGCCCCTACCTGCGGGACTTCCGTTCCCTGCTGGCCCAGCACGGCCTGCGCGGCACGCCGTACGGGCACTTCGGCGACGGCTGCATCCACGTCCGTATCGACTTCGACCTGCTGACCGCGCCCGGCATCCGCCGGTTCCGGGAATTCTCCGGCGACCTGGCGGAGCTGGTCGTGGCGCACGGCGGCTCGCTCTCCGGCGAGCACGGCGACGGACAGGCCCGCGCCGAACTGCTGCCGAAGATGTACGGACCCGAACTGGTCGGCCTCTTCGGCCGCTTCAAGGACCTGTGGGACCCGGCGGGCGGCCTGAACCCCGGCATGCTCGTCCGGCCGGACCGGATGGACGCCAACCTGCGCTTCGCGCCGCTGCCGAAGCGCCCGGTGGACGTGGAGTTCGGCTACCCGCACGACGGCGGTGACTTCTCGGCGGCGGTACGGCGCTGCGTCGGTGTCGCCAAGTGCCGTAACGCCGCCCCCGGCCCCTCGGCCGTCATGTGCCCGTCGTACCGCGCCACCGGCGAGGAACGGCACTCCACCCGGGGCCGCGCCCGGCTGCTGCACGAGATGCTGGCGGGCGAGGTGGTCACCGACGGCTGGCGTTCCGAGGAGGTACGGGACGCGCTGGACCTGTGCCTGTCCTGCAAGGGCTGCCGCAGCGACTGCCCCGTGGGCGTGGACATGGCCACGTACAAGGCCGAGTTCCTGCACCACCACTACGCCGGGCGGCTGCGGCCCGCCGCGCACTACTCGATGGGACGGCTGCCGCGCTGGCTGCGCGCCGCGGCCCCGGTCGCGCCGCTGCTCAACGCCCTGGCCCGGACCCCGCTGGCGGGCGCGGCCAAGCGCCTGGGCGGCATCGCGCCGCAGCGGGCGATCCCGGAGGTGGCCACCGAGCCGTTCGTACGGTGGTGGGCGAAGCGGACGCCCGCACCGGCCTCGGCGGGACCGGCGCTCCTCCTGTGGCCGGACACCTTCACCAACTACCTCGCACCCGAGGTCGGCCGCGCCGCCGTACGCGTACTGGAGGCCGCCGGCCTCTCCGTCCGGCTGCCACCGGTGCAGCGCCGCCCCCTGTGCTGCGGCCTGACCTACATCTCGACCGGCCAGCTCGACCAGGCGCGCGCGGTCATGCGCCGTACGGTGAACGCCCTCGACCCGCTGCTCACCGACGGCACCCCGCTGACCGTCCTCGAACCGAGCTGCGCGGCGGCCCTGCGCACCGACCTGCCCGAGCTGCTGCCCGACGACCCGCGCGCGGCACGGCTGGCCGCCTCCGTACGCACCTTCGCGCAAACCCTGGAGGAGCGGGCGCCCGCCTGGGAGCCACCGCGCCTCGACCGCCCGGCCGTCGGCCAGACCCACTGCCACCAGCACGCCGTGCTGGGCGAGGCGGCCGAACACCGCCTCCGCGAACGGGCCGGGCTGACGGGCGGCCTGAGCGGCGGCTGCTGCGGCCTGGCCGGAAACTTCGGCTTCGAACGCGGCCACTACGACGTGTCCGTGGCCTGCGCGGAAGAACAGCTCCTGCCGTCCGTACGGGAGGCCGCCCCCGGCACGGAAGTCCTGGCGGACGGCTTCTCCTGCCGCACCCAGATCGCCCAGCTCACCGACCGGCGAGCCCGCCACCTGGCGGAGGTGTTGGCGGAGGGGGTGATGGGTGGGGGTGAGGCGAACGGGGAGGGGTGAGGTGGGTGGGGGCGCGGGCGGTGAGGCGGGTGGGCCGGGGCTGGAGCCGAGGCCGGAGCCGGAACCCGGCCCGCCCGCGCGCCTCCTGGAGGCGAATCGAACGTGATCGTCCCCCCGGCGGGGGCTTACCCAGGGGTGGCCGCGGCGAAGCCCCCGGGCCGGTGGGACTCCTGGCGCGGTGTGCCGGGCACCCGCCCCGGAAAACCGCATTTCACGGCGTGCTCGGCGGGTCGTAGCGTGGGCCTGTGAACGAGTCGCGCCACGAGTCCAGCAACCCCCAGTCCGCCGGTCAGGCGGGTGCCCCGGCCGGGGGCACCGCCGCCGGTCTGCCGCCCGTGCCCCCGGTTCCCGAGCCTGTACCGGCCTCCCCGGAGGTCCGCGCCGCGGAGCGGGACGCGGCGGCGAGCGGGCGGCTGGTGTCCATCGCGCTGGTCATCGGCGGCATCATCTCGCTCCAGTTCGGGGCCTCGGTCGCGGTGCTGCTCTTCCCGCGGGCCGGTGCGCTCGGTGTGGTCACGCTCCGCCTGGTCGTCGCCGCGCTCGTCCTGATGATCGCCTGCCGCCCCAAGGTGCGCGGCTACTCCCGCGGCGACTGGGCCACGATCGTCGCCTTCGGTGTCGCCCTGGTCGGCATGAACTCGCTGTTCTACGAGGCCATCGACCGCATTCCGCTGGGCGCCGCCGTCACGCTGGAGTTCATGGGCCCGCTGATCCTGTCGGTGGTCACCTCGCGGCGGGCGCTGAGCCTGGTGTGGGCGGCGCTCGCGCTGGGCGGTGTCGCCCTGCTCGGCCGGGAGGGCTTCGACGGGCTGGACCCGCTCGGCGCCGGGCTCGCCCTGTCGGCGGGCGCGCTGTGGGCCGCGTACATCCTGCTCTCGTCCCGTACGGGTCAGCGCTTCCCGCAGGCGGACGGCCTGGCCCTGGCGATGGCGGTGGCGGCGCTGCTGAGCCTGCCGCTGGGCATCACCAGCGCGGGCACGGCCCTGCTGGACCCGGTCACGATCGGGCTGGGCGCCGCCGTCGCGCTGCTGTCCTCGGTCACGCCGTACACCCTCGAACTGCTCGCCCTGCGCAAGCTGCCCGCTTCCGGCTTCGCCGTGATGATGAGCCTGGAGCCGGCCGCCGGGGCGCTGGCCGGCTTCCTGGTCCTGCACCAGTCGCTGGGCTGGGCCGAGGTGGTGGCGATCGGGCTGGTGGTCCTGGCGAGCGTCGGTGCCGTACGGAGCACGAGCGGGGCCGGGAAGGGCTGAGACGGGCCCGGTGCGGGCTGACCGCGCGTCGGTACGGGCCGAGCCGGGTCCGTACGCGCGAGAGCCCCCCACCGGTGCGGTGCGGGGTTCTCGGCCCGGAGTGCCACGGTCCTTACGGGTCCGTGGGTTCCGGGGAGTGGAGGGTGATGGCTCCGGCGGGGCAGAGGCCGGCGGCCATCCGGGCGGCGGCCCGGTGTCCGGGGGCCGGTGCGGGGTGCTTGAGCACCACCAGGCCCTCTTCGTCGTCCTGGTCGAAAACATTGGGAGCGGTCAGGGCGCACATCCCAGCGCCGACGCAGCGGTCACGGTCGACGCCCAGACGCAGCCGCTCTTGTGGATCGCTCATGGGGCTACTCCTTGTCCCAGGTGACGGGCAGGCTGATCACGCCGTAGATGTTGGCGCGGTCGCGCAGCGGCACCTCCTGCGGCGGCACCGCGAGGCGCAGGGTGGGGAAGCGGGCGAAGAGCGCCGGGAACGCGACGGTCATCTCGACGCGGGCGAGCTGCTGGCCGAGGCACTGGTGGGGGCCGTGGCCGAAGGAGACGTGCCCGGTGGCCTTGCGGTGGATGTCGAACCGGTCGGGGTCGGGGAACTTCAGCGGGTCGCGGTTGGCGGCCTGCACCGAGACGGTCACCGTCTCACCGGCCCTGACCAGCTGGCCTTCGATCTCGACGTCCTCCAGGGCGGCGCGCGGGATGGGGTCGGCCACGCTGAGGTAGCGCAGCAGCTCCTCGACGGTCTGC
This sequence comes from Streptomyces sp. NRRL F-5755, assembly GCF_001279365.1. Classification (NCBI taxonomy): domain Bacteria; kingdom Bacillati; phylum Actinomycetota; class Actinomycetes; order Kitasatosporales; family Streptomycetaceae; genus Streptomyces; species Streptomyces sp. NRRL F-5755. The sequence continues at coordinate 26,445 of NZ_LGCW01000081.1, forward strand.
TCGGCGAGGCCCGGGTCGGCGCGCAGGGCGGCCAGCTGGCCGGGGTTGCTGAGCAGGGCGAAGGTGCCGAGGCCGAGCATGTTGGCGGTGGTGTCGAGTCCGGCGGCCAGGAGCACCCCGCCGACCCCGATCAGCTCTTCCTCCGTGAGGTCGGAGGTGGTCAGGTCGCTGAGCAGGTCGTCGGTGGGCTCGGCGCGCTTGGCGGCCACGAGTTCGCCGATGAACTGCCCGACGGCGGCGAACGCCGCGCCCCTCGCCTCCGCGTCCGCGGCCTGGTCGAAGAGGATCGCCACATGCTCCTGGAAGCGGTCCCGGTCGCCGTACGGCACGCCGAGCAGTTCGCAGATCATGAGCGCGGGCACCGGCCGCGCGAACGCCTCCACCAGGTCGACGGTGGGTCCGGCCTGCTCCATGGCGTCCAGGCACTCGTGGGTGAACTGCTCCACGCGTTCGGCGAGCCGACGCATCCGGCGGACCGTGAACTTGCCGGTGAGCAGCCGCCGGTAGCGGGTGTGCTCGGGGGCGTCGAGGCCGAGGAAGTCGCCGGCCGGCGCCGGCGGCACCGAGGTCATCTCCTCCATGCCCGGCATCGGTACCGGCAGGTGCAGGAGTTCGTAGCGGGAGCTGAAGCGCGGGTCGGACAGGACCGCGCGGGCCGCGGCGTGGCCGGTGGCCAGCCAGCCTATGTGCCCGTCGGCGTAGCGCATGCGGCGCAGGGGCCGGTCGCTCAGCGCGGTGAGTTCGCCGGGCGGGTCGAAGGGGCAGCCGGTGCGGCGGTCGGTGGGCAGGGTGGGCGGTTCTCCGGTGGTGCCGTCGGCGGTGGTGTCGGGGGCCGTCGGGTTGTGCGACATAAAATCCTCCTGTGATCGCCGTGCGGGATGTGGATCGTGCTCATCGGTGAAGTGGCTTGAGGGGAGCGGCCGTTACCGCTTGGCGCCGGTCTTGAAGGTGCGGCGTGCCCACAGGTAGCCGACCAGGGAGAGCCCCGCGCACCAGGCGAGGGCGATGACCGCGCTGGAGCCGATCCCGGTGCCGAGCCACAGGCCGCGCAGCGTCTCGATGATCGGCGTGAAGGGCTGGTACTCGGCGAACCAGCGCAGACCGGCGGGCATCGACTCGGTCGGCACGATGGCGCTGCCGAGGAACGGCAGGAACGTCAGCGGCATCGGGATGTTGCTGGCGGTCTCGACGTTCTTGGCGACCAGGCCGATGCCCGCGCAGAGCCAGGTCAGCGCCAGGGTGAGCAGGGCGAGCAGGCCGATGGCGGCGAGCCATTCCACGGGTGTCGCGCTCGGGCGGAAGCCCATCAGGAGGGCGACGCCGGTGACCAGCGCGATGCTGACCATCGTCTGGAGCACGCTGCCGACGACATGGCCGGTCAGGAACGAGGCGCGGGAGATCGGCATCGTACGGAAGCGGTTGACGATGCCCTCGGTCTTGTCGCTGCACACGCTGATCGCGGTGGTCAGGGCGCCGGACGTGGCGGCCATCAGGATGATGCCGGGCGCGAGGTAGTCGATGTAGTCGCCGCTGCCGGTGGGCATGCCGCTGATGCCGGTGCCCAGGGCGCTGCCGAAGACGTAGTTGAACAGCAGCAGCATCGCGAGGGGCATGATGACGACGGTGAGCGTCAGGGACGGGTAGCGCAGCGCCTTCTTCAGGTTGCGCCGCAGCATCGTCCTGGAGTCCCGAGCGGCGCACGACAGGGTGGCCATCAGACGTTCTCCTTGGACGGGGCGGCGGTGCCGGCCGGGTGGGGCTGACCGGTGAGGGTCAGGAAGACATCGTCGAGATCGGGGGTGTGCACGGTGAGCGACTCGGCCTGGACGCCGGTGGTCTCCAGGGCGTCGAGGACGGCCCGCAGGTTCGGGATGGAGCCGTCGCTGGGGATCTGGAGGGTGAGGGATTCCTCGTCGCGCGTGGCGACGCCGAAGATGTCCGCCGCGGTGTCCAGGACCCGGGTGTCGGCGAACCGCACCCGGATATGGCCGCCGGGGATGCGCTGCTTCAGCTCGTCGGCGGTGCCCTCGGCGATCAGCCTGCCGTGGTCCAGTACGGCGATCCGGTCGGCGAGCTGGTCGGCCTCTTCGAGGTACTGGGTGGTCAGGAAGATGGTCACGCCGTCGTCGGCGACGAGGCCGCGGATGATCTCCCACATGGTGCGCCGGCTGCGCGGGTCGAGTCCGGTGGTGGGCTCGTCGAGGAAGATGATCCGCGGATCGCCGACCAGGGTCATCGCCAGGTCCAGCTTGCGCCGCATACCGCCGGAGAAGGTGACGGCGGTCTTGCCCGCGACCTCCGACAGGTCGAAGCGGCGCAGCAGGTCTCTGGCCCGCCGCTTGCCCTCGCGCCGGTCGAGGTGGTGCAGGTCCGCCATGAGCAGGAGGTTCTCCTCGGCGGTCAGCAGGTTGTCGACGGCCGAGAACTGGCCGGTGACGCCGATCGCGGAGCGCACCGCGTCGGCGTCCCGGGTCAGATGGCGGCCCGCGACCCGGGCTTCGCCCGCGTCGGCGTCGATGAGCGTGGAGAGGATCTCCACCGTGGTGGTCTTGCCGGCACCGTTGGGCCCGAGCAGCGCGAAGATGCTGCCTTCGGCGATGTCCAGGTCGATGCCGTCGAGCACGAGCTTGTCGCCGTAGGACTTGCGCAGTCCGGTGGCGGTGATCGCCGACGCCCTCGTGGGGGCGGCGCCGGGCGCGGAGGTCTGGGTGACTGTCATGCCGTTTTCCCTTCGGCGGTGGAGCGTTGGGATACGTGGGGTCAGGCGCGGCGGACGATGATGTCGCCGGTGGCGGTCCGGGCGATCACCTCGACGGTCTCGTCGGAGTCCGCGGGGCCCTCGGCGGCGCCGAGCGAGTTGCGTACGACGCCGTACTTGGTGTGGGTGTCGAGCCAGGCGGCGGTGCCCTCGTGGATGCCCACTTCGAGGTCGCCGACGGAGGTGCGCAGGTCGATGCGGCCGCGGGTGACGTCGCCGACGCGGATGCCGCCGGCGGACGCGGAGGCGTCCACCCCGGCGTGGGCGGTGCCGATGTCGGTACGGCCGTTGGCGCACTTGGCGCTGATGTCGCCGTGCGCGACGCCGACGGAGATGTCGCCGTTGGCGGCGCTGGTCTTCAGGGCGCCGGTGACCTCGCCGATCTCGATGACGCCGTTGCTGTTCTTGACGGTCGCCGAGCCGGTGACGGTGCCGATCTCGATCCGGCCGGAGCCGACGGCTTCGATGTCCCCGGTCGAGCGGGCCAGGCGGATGTCGCCGTGGTCGGTCCTGAGGTCGGCGCCGGCCGCCTCGTCGACCTGGAGGTCGCCGAGCGAGGTCTTGAGGGTGACTTCTCCGAAGCTGCCTTCGCAGAAGAAGCCGCCCAGGGCGGAAGTGCCCCGGATGTCCGACCCGGCGGGCAGTTCGACGCTGACCTCGATGGCGCCCGGCTTGCCGAACAGGGACCGCTTCTTGGGCGTCTTGATCGCGAGGCGGCCGCCCGAGCAGGTGACCTGCGTCTGCTGTACGGCCTGTACATCCTTGTCGTCGGCCCCGTCGCGCGGCAGCACCTCGACGACCGTCTCGGTGCGCTTGCCGGCGGTGATGCGGGCGGTGCCGCAGTCCAGTTCGAGGGTGGCGGTGATCGGTTCGGGGGTCTCGTAAGCAGGCATGGCGGTGCCGTCCTTTTGGCTCGCGTGGGTGTTCCCGCTGGTGAGGCGGGTGATGATGACGTCGGCCGGATCGGTGATCCGCCGGTGAAGAGTGGGTGGGGCGGGTCGCTCAGCGGACCCAGCCGGTGAAGCTCCGGCCGCCCGAGGGCTTGCCCCGGCCCGTCGGGGCCGCGCGCTGCCCGCCGTCGAGGGCGGTGGACACCGCCCGTACCAGCCAGGCGTTGACCGACAGGCCCTCCGCCGTCGCGGCTTCCTCGGCGCGGGCCTTGAGGTGGGCCGGGAGACGGAAGTTGATCCGCGCCATGGCGCCGTCGTCGGTGTCCGCGGGCGGCGGGGGCGGCGCGGGAACCGCGACCGGTTCCGGCTCCTCCCGCACCGGCTCGGGGGCGGGCGGCGCCGTCACCACGAACTCCGGGTCGAGTCCGCGCAGCCGTACGTCGACCGAGCCCGGCGCCAGTTCCCGCGTGACCTCGCCCATGGCGGCGGACAGCGCGTTCAGGAGGGTCAGCCGGGTGGCGGACTCCAGGGGGGCGGTGAGCCGTTCGGCGAGGGCGCGGGCGTCGTCGCCGCCGGCGTCCGCGGCGACGGCCAGCTCCTGCCGGAGGTTGTCGACGTAGGGCGTGAGGTCCATGACGCCATCATGGCACATTGATGGCGCCATGGCGAGCCAAAGTGGTGGCACTTTGGCGCGCGTCCGCTCTGACCTGCGGGTTTCTCTGTGAAATCGATGTGCCGTGGTGTCGTGGTGGCGGTGCCGTGGCTCACGGCGATGCCGTGGTGATGCCATGCTGGCGCCGTCGGAGTGCCGGGTGATGTGCCATAGGGTGCCGCGCTGGCGCCGGTGCCGGGGTCGCCCCGTACCCCCGGAGTCTCCCCCGCAGAAAATCATGCAGGCGTGCTTGATTGTTTCTCTCCGCGCTGCCACGCTCGGTACCCGCACCGCATGAGTCAACGTGCCCTGCCCGTACGGCAGATGGCCGACGAGGGGAGTGCCGCGTGTCCGACGCCGACGCCGTACTGGCGGATCTGAGGGACGAAGGGGATGCGCTCGACGCGCTGGTCGGCGGGCTGGCGCCGGCGCGGTGGACGGAGCCGACACCGGCCGCGGGCTGGACGGTCGCCCACCAGATCGGGCACCTGGCCTGGACCGACCGGCAGGCCCTGCTGTCCGCCACCGACCCCGCCGCCTTCCGGGAAGCGGCCGAGCGGGCTCTGGCCTCGCCCGCGACCTTCGTCGACGAGGGCGCGCGGCGCGAAGCGCAGGCGCCGCCCGACGAGCTGCTGGCGCGCTGGCGCGCGGTCCGGACCGAGCTGTACGAGGCACTGGCCGCCCGGACCACGCGGGACAAGATGCCGTGGTTCGCGACCTCGATGAGCACCGCCTCCATGGCCACGGGCCGGCTGATGGAGACCTGGGCGCACGGCCAGGACATCGCCGACACGCTGGGCGTACGGCGTGAGCCCACGGCGCGGCTGCGGCACGTGGCCCGTATCGGCGTGCGCGCGCGGGACTACGCGTACGCGGCCAACGGGCTGCCGGTCCCGGCCGAGGAGTTCCGCGTCGAGCTGCGCGCTCCCGGCGGCGGCACCTGGACGTACGGCCCGCAGGACGCGGCGCAGCGGGTGACCGGCGACGCCCTCGGCTTCTGCCTGCTGGTCACGCAGCGCGCGCACCGCGACGACGTGGACGTACGGGCCGAGGGCGCGGACGCGGACCGCTGGCTGGACATCGCCCAGGCGTTCGCCGGGCCGCCCGGCAAGGGGCGTGAGCCGGGCGGGCGGGGCGCCCGGTGACCGGCGGGGACGTGCTGCGCGTCGGCAACGCCTCCGGCTTCTACGGCGACCGCTTCGATGCCGTACGAGACATGCTCACCGACGGCCCGCTCGACGTCCTCACCGGCGACTATCTCGCCGAACTGACCATGCTCATCCTGGGCCGCGACCGCCTCAAGGACCCCACGCGCGGCTATGCGAAGACGTTCCTGCGGCAGCTGGAGGACACCCTCGGCCCGGCTGTCGAGCGCGGGGTACGGATCGTCACCAACGCGGGCGGCCTCAACCCTGCCGGGCTGGCCGAGGCCGTAAGGGAGTTGGCGAAGCGGGTCGGTGTCCCCGTACGGGTGGCGCACGTCGAGGGCGACGACCTCATGGCCCGCTACGCCGGACGCGCGGGCGTGCTGACCGCCAACGCCTATCTGGGCGGCGAGGGCATCGCCGCCTGCCTGCGCGCCGGTGCCGAGGTGGTGGTGACCGGCCGGGTCACGGACGCCGCCCTGGTCAGCGGGGCCGCGGCGGCCCACTTCGGCTGGGCGCCCACGGACCACGACCGGCTGGCGGGCGCGGTCGTCGCGGGCCACGTCCTGGAGTGCGGCACCCAGGCGACCGGCGGCAACTACGCCTTCTTCACCGACCCGGACTTCTCCGCCGCCCACGACCTGCGCCGCCCCGGCTTCCCGCTCGCCGAGATCGCCGCCGACGGCTCCTCGGTGATCACCAAGCACCCGGGCACGGGCGGCGCGGTGACCGTCGGCACCGTCACCGCCCAGCTGCTGTATGAGACGGCCGGCGCGCGCTACGCGGGCCCGGACGTGACCGCGCGCCTGGACACCGTACGGCTGACCGAGGACGGCACGGACCGGGTGCGTATCGACGGCGTACGCGGTGAGGCCCCGCCGCCGACGCTGAAGGTGGGCCTGACCCGTCTGGGCGGCTGGCGCAACGCGGTCACGTTCGTGCTGACCGGCCTGGACATCGAGGCGAAGGCCGCCCTCGTACGGGAGCAGATGGAAGCGGCCTTCGACGCGGCCAAGCGCCGCCCGGCGAGCGTGGAATGGACGCTGGCCCGGACCGACCACCCGGACGCCGCCGTCCAGGAGGTGGCGAGCGCCCTGCTGCGGCTGGTGGTGCGGGACGCCGAACAGGACGCGGTGGGCCGGGTGGTCAGCGGGGCGGCCGTCGAGCTGGCGCTCGGGAGCATCCCCGGTTTCCATGTGACGGCACCGCCGGGCAAAGGTGAGCCGTACGGGGTCTTCGAAGCGGAGTACATGGCCGCCGCGGACGTACCGCACATCGCCGTACTCCCGGACGGCAACCGCATCGAACTGCCCCCACCTGCGGAAACCCGCGAACTGACACCGCTCGCCGAGCCCGCCCTCCCCGAACCCCTCGCCCACGGCGGCCGGACGCGCCGCGCCCCGCTCGGCCTGGTGGCCGGTGCCCGCAGCGGCGACAAGGGCGGCTCGGCCAACGTCGGTGTCTGGGCCCGTACGGACGCGGCCTGGCGCTGGCTGGCCCATGAACTGACCGCCGACCGGCTGCGCGAGCTCCTCCCGGAGACGGCGGACCTGCCCGTCACCCGCCACGTCCTGCCCAACCTGCGCTCCCTGAACTTCGTGATCGACGGCCTGCTCGGCGCGGGCGTCGCCGCGCAGGCCCGCTTCGACCCGCAGGCCAAGGCCGTGGGGGAGTGGCTGCGCGCCCGCCACCTGGACATACCGGAGGTACTGCGGTGACCGTGCTCGGCAGCCGACTGGACCCGGCAGGGCCCGAGTACGCGGCCCACCGCGAGGCGATGCTCGCCAAGCTGGCCGAGATCGAGGCCGAACACGCCAAGGCCCTCGGCGGGGGCGGCGCGAAGTACGTCGATCGGCACCGGGGGCGCGGCAAGCTGCTCGCCCGCGAGCGCATCGAGCTGCTCCTCGACCCGGACACGCCGTTCCTCGAACTGTCGCCGCTGGCCGCCTGGGGCAGCGACTATCCGGTGGGCGCCTCGCTGGTCACCGGCATCGGTGTGATCGAGGGCGTGGAGTGCCTGGTCACCGCCAACGACCCGACCGTACGCGGCGGCGCCTCCAACCCCTGGACGCTGAAGAAGGCCCTGCGCGCCAACGAGATCGCCTTCGCCAACCGGCTGCCCGTCGTCTCCCTGGTCGAGTCGGGCGGCGCGGACCTGCCCAGCCAGAAGGAGATCTTCATTCCGGGCGGGGCACTGTTCAAGGACATCACCCGGCTGTCGGCGGCCGGCATCCCCACCGTGGCCGTGGTGTTCGGCAATTCGACCGCGGGCGGCGCGTACATCCCCGGCATGTCCGACCACGTGATCATGGTCAAGGAGCGGGCGAAGGTCTTCCTCGGCGGGCCGCCGCTGGTCAAGATGGCCACCGGCGAGGAGAGCGACGACGAGTCGCTGGGCGGCGCCGAGATGCACGCCCGTACGTCCGGACTCGCCGACCACTTCGCCGTGGACGAGCCGGACGCGCTCCGCCAGGCCCGCCGCGTCGTCGCCCGCCTGAACTGGCAGAAGGCGCACGCCGACCCGGGCCTCGCCGAACCGCCCAAGTACGACGAGGACGAACTGCTCGGCATCGTCCCCGGCGACCTCAAGGCCCCCTTCGACCCGCGCGAGGTGATCGCCCGCCTCGTGGACGGCTCGGACTTCGACGAGTTCAAGCCGCTGTACGGGCCTTCGCTCACGACCGGGTGGGCCCGGCTGCACGGCTACCCGGTCGGCATCCTCGCCAACGCGCAGGGCGTGCTGTTCAGTGCGGAGTCGCAGAAGGCCGCGCAGTTCATCCAGCTCGCCAACCAGCGCGACATCCCGCTGATCTTCCTGCACAACACCACCGGCTACATGGTCGGCAAGGAGTACGAGCAGGGCGGCATCATCAAGCACGGCGCCCAGATGATCAACGCGGTGTCCAACTCCCGCGTCCCGCACCTGTCCGTCCTCATGGGCGCCTCCTACGGCGCGGGGCACTACGGCATGTGCGGCCGCGCCTACGACCCGCGCTTCCTGTTCGCCTGGCCCAGCGCCAAGTCCGCCGTGATGGGCCCGCAGCAGCTCGCCGGAGTGCTGTCGATCGTGGCGCGCGCCTCCGCCGCCGCCAAGGGGCAGCCGTACGACGACGAGGCCGACGCCGGACTGCGCGCCATGGTCGAGCAGCAGATCGAGGCCGAGTCGCTGCCGATGTTCCTGTCCGGGCGCCTGTACGACGACGGCGTCATCGACCCGCGCGACACCCGAACCGTCCTCGGCCTGTGCCTGTCCGCCGTCCACACCGCGCCCGTGGAGGGCGCGCGCGGCGGCTTCGGCGTCTTCCGGATGTGAGGAACCCGTGATCTCTTCCCTCCTCGTCGCCAACCGTGGCGAGATCGCCCGCCGGATCTTCCGCACCTGCCGGGAGCTGGGCATCGCGACGGTGGCCGTGTACTCCGACGCGGACGCCGACGCGCCGCACGTCCGCGAGGCCGACGCCGCCGTACGCCTGCCGGGCAGCGCCCCCGCCGACACCTACCTGCGCGGCGACCTGATCGTGAAGGCCGCGCACGCCGCCGGGGCCGACGCCGTCCACCCCGGCTACGGCTTCCTCTCCGAGAACACCGGGTTCGCCGCCGCCGTCGCCGACGCGGGCCTGACCTGGGTCGGCCCGCCGCCCGCAGCGATCGAGGCGATGGCGTCCAAGACGCGCGCCAAGGAGCTGATGGCGGCGGCCGGGGTGCCGCTGCTCGCCCCCGTCGACCCGGACCGGGCCACGGACGCCGATCTGCCGCTGCTGGTGAAGGCGGCAGCGGGTGGCGGCGGGCGCGGCATGCGTGTCGTACGGGACCTGGCGGACCTGCCGGGGGAGCTGGCGGCGGCGCGGGCCGAGGCCGCGTCGGCCTTCGGGGACGGCGAGGTCTTCGCCGAGCCGTACGTCGTCGGCGGGCGCCACGTCGAGGTGCAGGTCCTCGCCGACGCGCACGGCACCGTCTGGACCCTCGGCACCCGCGACTGCTCCCTCCAGCGCCGCCACCAGAAGGTCATCGAAGAGGCCCCCGCACCCGGCCTCTCCGACGAACTGCGCGCCACCCTGCACACGGCCGCCGCCGACGCCGCCCGCACCATCGGCTACCGCGGCGCGGGCACCGTCGAATTCCTCGTCTCCGCCACCAGCCACGCCCACTTCCTGGAGATGAACACCCGCCTCCAGGTCGAGCACCCGGTCACCGAGGCCGTGTACGGCGTCGATCTCGTCGCGCTCCAGCTGCGGGTGGCCGAGGGCGAGGCGCTGCCGGACGCGCCGCCCGAGCCGCACGGCCACGCCGTGGAAGCCCGGCTGTACGCGGAGGACCCGGCGGCGGGCTGGCAGCCGCAGATCGGCACGCTGCACCGCCTGTCCGTGCCCGACGGCGTCCGGCTCGACTCGGGCGTGGCCGACGGCGGCGTCATCGGCGTCCATTACGACCCGATGCTCGCCAAGGTCATCGCCTGGGCGCCGGGCCGCGCCGAGGCCGTACGCAAGCTGGCGGGCGCGCTGGAACGGGCCCGTGTGCACGGCCCGGTCACCAACCGCGACCTGCTCGTCCGGTCCCTGCGCCACCCCGAGTTCGCCACCGCCACCGGCCTGGACACCGGCTTCTACGACCGCAACCTCGACGCCCTCACGACGCCCCCGGACGCCACGGCCACCGGCCTGTGCGCGCTGGCCGCCGCCCTCGCCGACGCGCACGGCCGGTCCCGCTTCGGCGGCTTCCGCAACGTACCGTCCCAGCCGCAGACCAAGACGTACGCCTGCGGCGGGACCGAGCACGAGATCCGCTACCGGCTGGGCCACGACGGGCTGCGCGCCGAGGATTTCCCCGGCGTACGGCTCGTCCGGTCCGCCCCCGGCCGGGTCGTCCTCGAAGTGGACGGGGTACGGCGGGAGTTCAATGTCGCCCGCCACGGCGACCAGATCTACGTCGACTCCGCCGCCGGCTCCCGCACCCTCACCGCCCTGCCCCGCTTCCCCGACCCCGGCGCCCGCACCGAACCCGGCTCGCTGCTCGCCCCCATGCCCGGCACCGTCGTCCGGGTGGCCGACGGCCTGGCCGAGGGCGACCGCGTCGAGGCCGGTGCCCCGCTGCTCTGGCTCGAAGCGATGAAGATGGAACACAAGATCACCGCTCCCGCCTCCGGCACGCTGACCGCCCTGCACGTCAAGGCCGGTCAGCAGGTCGAGGTGGGCACGCCGCTGGCCGTCGTCACCGTATGACGGCGCTCCCCCTCGAAGGAGTCCCCGTGAGCACCCCCGTGATCGAAACCGAGGAACACCGCGCCCTCCGCGCCTCCGTCGCCGCGCTCGGCAAGCGCTACGGACGCGCGTACTTCGCCCGCGTCGTCGCCGAGGGCAAGCACACCGACGAGCTGTGGACCGAGGCCGCCAAGCTGGGCTACCTGGGCGTGAACCTGCCCGAGGAGTACGGCGGCGGAGGCGGCGGCATCGCCGAACTCTCCATCGTGCTGGAGGAGCTGGGCGCGGCCGGCTGCCCCCTGCTCATGCTCGTCGTCTCGCCCGCCATCTGCGGCACGGTCATCGCCCGCTTCGGTACGGAGGAGCAGAAGCGCGCCTGGCTGCCCGGCCTCGCCGACGGAACGCGCAAGATGGCCTTCGGCATCACCGAACCGGACGCCGGCTCCAACTCCCACCGCATCACCACCACGGCCCGCCGCGATCCGGCCACCGGCGAGTGGGTCCTCAACGGGCGCAAGGTCTTCATCTCGGGCGTGGACATCGCCGAGGCCACGCTGATCGTCGGCCGCACCGAGGACTCCCGTACCGGCAAGCTCAAGCCCTGTCTGTTCATCGTCCCGCGCGACGCCCCCGGATTCGGGCGCAGTCGGATATCCATGGAGCTGGGCGCGCCGGAGAAGCAGTTCGAGCTGACGTTGGACGATGTGCGGCTGCCTGCTGAAGCCCTGGTCGGTGGGGGTACCTCCCATGCCGAAGGCTATGGGGGAGAGGACGCGGGGCTGCTCCAGCTCTTCGCAGGGCTCAACCCGGAACGGATCATGACCGCCGCCTTCGCCCTCGGCATGGGCCGGTACGCGGTCGGGCGGGCCGTCGACTACGCCCGTACCCGCCAGGTCTGGAAGGCGCCCATCGGCGCCCACCAGGCCATCGCCCACCCCCTCGCCCAGGTGCACATCGAGCTGGAACTCGCCCGCCTGATGATGCAGAAGGCCGCGCACCTCTACGACGCGGGCGACGACATGGGCGCGGGCGAGGCCGCCAACATGGCCAAGTACGCGGCGGCCGAGGCGGCGGTCAGGGCCGTGGACCAGGCGGTGCACACCCTCGGCGGCAACGGCCTGACCCACGAGTACGGCCTCGCGTCCCTGATCACCGCGGCCCGCGTGGCGCGGATCGCGCCGGTCAGCCGGGAGATGATCCTCAACTACGTCTCCCACCAGAGGCTCGGGCTCCCGAAGTCGTACTGACCGGCCGTGCCCGGCATCGCGGTCGCCGTACTGACAACCGCACCGGCAACCGCGATGCTGCACGCACACGGACAGGCGCCCGCCCGCGGCCCGTACCGGCACCGGGCGCGCGCCGCTGCTGAGGGGATGGCCATGGTCTTTCACAGTCAGTACGCCGATGTCGCACCCGTCGACCTGCCGATCCACGAAGCCGTACTGGGCCGGTCGGCCACCGAGCACGCCGCCCTGCCCGCGCTGATCGACGGCCAGGACGGCACCGCGCTCAGCTACGCCGAACTCGACGGCGCGAGCCGCCGGATCGCCGCGGCCCTGGCCGACGCGGGCGTCCTGCCCGGCGACGTGCTCGCGCTGCACAGCCCCAACACCATCGCCTACCCGGCCGTCTTCTACGCCGCCTCGCGCTGCGGCGCCGCCGTCACCACCGTGCACCCCCTGTGCACGTCGGGGGAGTTCGCCCAACAGTTGCGCGACTCCGGCGCCAACTGGATCGTCACCGTCGCCCCGCTGCTGGAGACCGCCCGCAGCGCCGCCGAGCAGGCGGGCGGCATCACCGAGGTGTTCGTCTGCGACGGTGCCGTGGGCCACCGCTCCGTACGCGACATGATCGCCTCCACCGCGCCCGAACCGGCCGTCCGTATCGACCCCGCGAACGATGTGGCCGTGCTGCCCTACTCCTCCGGCACCACCGGCACCCCGAAGGGCGTGATGCTCACCCACCGCAACATCGCCACCAATCTCGCCCAGCTCAACCGGCTGGTCGGCAGCGGACCCGGCGACCGCGTGCTGGCCGTACTGCCGTTCTTCCACATCTACGGCCTCACCGCCCTGATGAACTCCCCGCTGCGCAACGGCTCCACCGTCGTCGTGCTGCCCCGCTTCGACCTCGAACACTTCCTGCGCACCATCGAGAAGTACCGGATCAACGCGGTGTACGTGGCCCCGCCCATCGTGCTGGCCCTCGCCAAGCACCCGGCCGTCACCCAGTACGACCTGTCCTCGCTCGACTACCTCGTCAGCGCCGCCGCCCCGCTGGACGCCCGGCTCGCCGACGCCTGCGCCCGGCGCCTGGGCATCCCGCCCGTCATGCAGGCGTACGGCATGACCGAGCTGTCGCCCGGCACCCATGTCGTGCCGCTGGGCGCCGCCGACGCGCCGCCCGGCACCGTCGGCAAGCTGCTGCCGGGCACCGAGATGCGCATCCGCTGCCTGGACGCCGACAAGGACCTCGGCACCGGCGAGAGCGGCGAGATCTGGATCCGCGGCCCGCAGGTGATGAAGGGCTACCTCGGGCGGCCCGCGGAGACCGACGCGATGATCGACGCGGACGGCTGGCTGCACACCGGCGACATCGGGCAGGTGGACGCGGACGGCTGGCTGCACGTCGTCGACCGCGTCAAAGAGCTGATCAAATACAAGGGCTACCAGGTCGCGCCGGCCGACCTCGAAGCGGTGCTGCTCGCCCACGACGGCATCGCGGACGCCGCGGTGATCGGCGTCACCGACGCGGACGGCAACGAGATCCCCAAGGCGTATGTCGTACGGCAGCGCGGCGGGGCGGGGGCCCGGCTCACCGAGGAGGACGTGATCGCGTACGTTGCCGGGCGGGTCGCCCCGTACAAGAAGGTACGGCGGGTGGAGTTCACGGACATCGTGCCCCGCGCCGCCACCGGCAAGATTCTGCGGCGCGAACTGCGCGCCAGGGAAAGGAGTTCCACGGCCTCATGACCGACGCCACACCGGACGCCACCCCGGACGGACCGCTGGTACGGCGCGCCCACGACCGGGGCGTCACCGTCCTGACCCTCGACTCCCCGCACAACCGCAACGCGCTCTCCCGGCGCCTGGTGGGCGAGCTCCACGAGGCGCTGGCAGAGGCGGCCGGGTCCGCCGGCACCCGCGCCGTGCTGCTCACCCACACCGGGACGACGTTCTGCGCGGGAGCGGACCTGACGGAGGCCACGGACCCCGCAGCGGCCGCGGCCTCCGGCCCGCTCGGACTCGCCCGCCTGCTGCGGACGATCATCGAACTCCCCAAGCCCGTCGTCGCCAGGGTCACCGGCCATGTACGCGCGGGCGGCCTCGGCCTCCTCGGCGCCTGCGACCTGTCGGTGGCGGGCCCCGGCGCCACCTTCGCCTTCACCGAGGCCCGCCTCGGCCTCGCCCCCGCCGTCATCTCCATGCCCCTGCTGCCCCGTATGGACCCGCGGGCCGCGTCCCGCTACTACCTGACCGGCGAGCGCTTCGACGCCGCCGAAGCGGCCCGCACCGGCCTGGTGACGATGGCCGCCGACGACCCCGACGCCGCCCTCGAACCGGTACTGGCCGGGCTGCGCAAGGGCTCCCCGCAGGGCCTGGCGGAGTCCAAGGCCCTGGTCACCGCCGAAGTCCTGCGGACCTTCGACCGCGACACCGCGGCCCTCGCCGAGACCTCGGCCCGCCTCTTCGCCTCCGACGAGGCCCGCGAGGGCATGACCGCCTTCCTCCAGCGCCGGGAACCGTCATGGGTACGGTGACCACCTCCCGCGCCGCCAAGGAGCCGCAGCAGGAACGCAGCCGCGCCACCCGCCGCGCCCTGCTGGAAGCGGCCGTCTCCTGCCTCGCCGAGCGGGGCTGGAGCGGCAGTACGGTCTCCGTCGTCGCGGAGCGCGCGGGCGTCTCGCGGGGGGCCGCCCAGCACCATTTCCGTACCCGCGAGGATCTGTTCACGGCCGCCGTCGAGCATGTCGCGGAGATGCGGCAGAGCGCGCTCAAGGCGGTGGCGAACGACCTGCCGCCCACCGGGTCGTCGGCCCGCACCCGTATCGTCGTCGAGGAGATCGTCGGCCTCTATACGGGGCCCCTCTTCCGCGCCGCCCTGCACCTGTGGGTGGCGGCTTCCGACGAGGAGCCGCTGCGCGAGCGGGTCACCGCCCTGGAGGCGCGCGTCGGCCGCGAGGCGCACCGCACGGCGGTCGCCCTGCTGGGCGCCGACGAGTCGGTCCCCGGCGTCCGCGAGACCGTACAGGGGCTCCTCGACATGTCCCGCGGCCTCGGCCTCGCCACCCTCCTCACCGACGACAAGCCCCGCCGCGACCGCGTGGTGACACAGTGGGCGCACATTCTGGACACCGTGCTGAACGGGGGCTGAGGGGGCTCAGCGGGGGTGATCGTCGGTGCCGTTGCCGGCGTCCGCGTACGAGCCGAGGCGCCGGGCCAGCGCGCGCACCAGGTCGCGCAGGGCGGCCGGGCGCTCGATGACGAACGGGCGGTCCAGCGCGGCCAGTACGGGCGGAATCCAGTCCAGCCGCTCGGCCCGGATGCGGACGCGGACCCATTCGGACCCGTCGCCGGACGGGTCGGGCCCGTCGTGGGAGAGGGCGGCGATCCCGGCCGGGAGGTGGCTCCGGATGTGCTCGACGGTGCCGCGGACGCGCAGCGACACATCGTGTTTCCACGGTGTACGGGCGAGATGGTCGAGGACGGTCGCCGCCGGGTCGAAACCGTCCGGAACCTCGAACGAACCGGACAGTATGCGGACGGAGACGATCCGGTCCAGCCGGAAGATCCGCATCTCTCCGCCGTCCCGGCCTGCCCCGGTCAGGTACCACCGCCCGGAGTGCGCCACGAGACCGTACGGCAGGACCGTACGGGCACTGTCGTCACCCTTGCGGTCGGTGTACGCGAACGCCACCGGCCGCTGCCTGCGTACGGCCTCGGCGAGTTCGAGCAGCACCGCCGCCTCCGGCGGGGCGGCGGGACGGGGCCGCTCGGTGAAGTCGGCCGTCTCCAGCAGCGCTTCCAGCCGCCGCCGCAGGGCCACCGGCAGCACCCGCCGCACCTTCGCCGCGGCGCTCTCACCGGCCGCCGCGGAGGCGGCGCCCGGCCCGCCGCGCTGCCCTGCGAGCAGGCCGAGCAGCACGGCAAGGGCTTCCTCGTCGGTGAGCATCAGCGGGGGCATTCGGTAGCCGGGGGCGAGCCGGTAGCCGCCGTAGCGGCCCCGCACCGCGTCGACAGGGATGTCCAGGTCCAGCAGGTGGCCGACGTAGCGGCGGACGGTGCGCTCGTCGACGCCGAGGCGGGCGGCCAGCTCGGGAACGGTACGGACGCCGCCGCCCTGGAGGATTTCCAGCAGGGCGAGCACCCGGGCGGTGGTCGAAGTGGTCACCCGGAAAGTCTGCCGCCCATACCGGGCGGAATCTGTCCGGTATGGGTCCTAGCGTGAGCGGAGCCCGCAGATCCGGGCGCATGTCCCTACGCCAGAAAGCCGCACCATGAACCTCGTCTCCCTCCGCATGATCACCGACGATGTCGCCCGCCTCGTCGAGTTCTACGAGCACGTCACCGGCGTACGGGCCGAGTGGGCCACCCCGGAATTCGCCGAACTCGTCATGCCGTCCGGCACGCTGGCGATCGCCGGCAGCCGCACGGTGGCCCTGTTCGGGGAGGGCACCGCACGGGCCGCCGCCAATCACTCGGTGATCATCGAGTTCCGCGTCCCGGACGTGGACGCGGAACACCGTCGCCTGGCCGCCGCCGGCCGCGCCTTCGTCCAGCAGCCGACGACCATGCCGTGGGGCAACCGCTCCCTGCTCCTGCGGGACCCCGACGGCAACCTGGTCAACCTCTTCACGCCCGTCACGGAGGACGCCGTACGGCGCCAGGAGCGCCCGGCCCGTCAGGCGGGCAGCGTGTAGCCGTCCACCGCTTCCGGACCGCGCGGCCCCGGGCCCACGTACGTGGCCGACGGCCGGACCAGGCGGCCGGTCCGCTTCTGCTCCAGGATGTGCGCGCTCCAGCCCGCCGTACGGGCACAGGTGAACATCGACGTGAACATGTGCGCCGGAACCTCCGCGAAGTCCAGCACGATCGCCGCCCAGAACTCCACATTCGTCGCCAGGACGCGGTCCGGGCGGCGGTTGTGCAGCTCCTCCAGGGCGGCCTTCTCCAGTGCCTCCGCGACCTCGAAGCGCGGCGCGCCCAGTTCGCGCGCCGTGCGCCGCAGCACCCGCGCCCGCGGGTCCTCGGCGCGGTACACCCGGTGGCCGAAGCCCATCAGCCGCTCGCCGCGGTCCAGCGCCCGCTTCACATAGGCCGTCGCGTCACCCGTCCGCTCGATCTCCTCGATCATGCCGAGGACCCGGGAGGGCGCCCCGCCGTGCAGCGGCCCGGACATCGCGCCCACCGCGCCGGACAGCGCCGCCGCCACATCGGCCCCGGTCGAGGCGATGACCCGGGCCGTGAAGGTGGATGCGTTCATGCCGTGCTCGGCCGCCGAGGTCCAGTACGCGTCCACGGCCGCGACGTGCTTGGGGTCCGGCTCGCCCCGCCACCGCTTCATGAAGCGCTCGACGACGGTCCCGGCCTTGTCGATCTCCTTCTGCGGCACCATCGGCAGGCCCTGCCCGCGCGCCGACTGCGCGACGTACGACAGCGCCATGACCGCGGCCCGCGCCAGCTCGTCCCGTGCCGTCTGCTCATCGGTGTCCAGCAGCGGTTTCAGGCCCCACACCGGCGCGAGCATGGCCAGCGCGGACTGCACGTCCACCCGGATGTCACCCGAGTGGACCGGGATCGGGAACGGCTCGGCCGGCGGCAGCCCGGGGTTGAACGATCCGTCGACCAGCAGCCCCCACACGTTCCCGAAGGAGACCTTCCCGACGAGGTCCTCGATGTCGACACCGCGGTACCGGAGCGCGCCGCCTTCCTTGTCCGGTTCGGCGATCTCCGTCTCGAACGCGACGACTCCTTCGAGTCCGGGTACGAAGTCGGACATCAGGCGGCTCCTCAAGATGTGGACGACATGCGGCTCATGACCAAGATGCCGTGCGTTCAAGATCTGTCAGGTCAGGCCGGCCGGGTCGGCGGTTCGCGGGACGCCGCGCGGCCGGCCGGGCGCCGGTCCGGGTACGCGGCCACCCTGCGGCTCGCGGTCCGTACCGGTCACTCCCGTCATGCCCCGCGCGGGTGTTGGTCACCCGACCGGCACCCGTGGCATCCCGCCCGGAGCACGTCACTTCGATCACTTCAGGGCGGACACGATATCCCGCGCCGTCGCCGCGCCACAGTGGCGCGCGGCACGATTTTGGCCGGTCCGGCACTTACCGGGAAGCGTGAGATCCGGCACACCGGGCGATTCGCTTACGGGAGGGTTACGCCGGGCCGTCGAAGGGCAGACTTCCCTGCCGCCCGGCTGCCCCAACAGCCCTCCATGCTGCAAGATGTGGCCGTGCACTCCGCCGACACGCCGCTCCCCGATCCGTTCGATCCCTCCGCCATGCGGGCGCAGTACCGCGCCGAGGGACTCGACGGGGCAGACCTCGCCCCCAGCCCGTACGACCAGTTCGCGCGCTGGTTCAAGGAAGCGGCCGCGAGCGGACTGCACGAACCGAACGCGATGGTCGTCTCGACCGCCGACGCCGCCGGCCGCCCCAGCTCAAGGACCGTGCTGCTCAAGCGCTACGACGAGCACGGCTTCGTGTTCTTCACCAACTACACCAGCCGCAAGGGCCGCGACCTGGCGGAGAATCCGTACGCCTCGCTGCTCTTCCCGTGGCACCCGCTGGCCCGCCAGGTGATCATCACAGGACCGGCCGCCCGCATCGGCCGCGACGAGACCGCCGCGTACTTCCGCACCCGCCCGCACGGATCACAGCTGGGCGCCTGGGCCAGCGACCAGTCGGCGCCGGTCGCCTCCCGCGCCGAACTGGAGCGCGGCTGGGCCGAGCTGGCGGCCCGTTACCCGGAGGGCGAGCAGGTGCCCGCGCCGCCGCACTGGGGTGGCATCCGGGTCGTCGCCGAGACCGTCGAGTTCTGGCAGGGCCGGGAGAACCGCCTCCATGACCGGCTGCGCTACGAGCGGCAGGGGGACGGGGACGGCTGGGCCGTCGTACGGCTGGCGCCCTGAGGGCCGGGGCGGGTACGGGCGCGTCCGTACCCGCGCGGCGTCCGTGACCGCGAAGCGCCCGCGAACGCAGACGACCCGCGGGCTGCTTCCCCCGCGCCTGAGGCGCGAAGGGCCGGTCGGACGAACCGGCAGCCCGCGGGTCGGGTGACTGCTGGGAATTGGGCCGGCTGCGCAGCTGACTCCTGCGCTGGTCCGGCGCTGCACACTGAGTGCGACGACGGGCCGCTAGCCCGCAGTCACCTCACGCGTCCGGTAAGAAATCATCTGCCGAACCACCTCCCTTCTCGTGTGCCTCACACCCTAGGAACCGGCCCCGGGGCCGCACAACCGAATTTCCCCGGGCGGCGATTTCGCCGAATGGGGTGTGGCCCGCGTCACGTTCCAGTTGAATGATCCGACGTGCGGCACGTGCGGCCGCGTTCGTAGGGGGTGCCAGTGGCTGCTTCGTCTTCGTCGTCCTCTTCGTCGTCCTCGTCGCACCGCTTCGAGCCCGTACCGCCCGGGGGGCCGGGGCGGGCCGCGGACCGGGGCGGCCCGCCGGACGACGCGTGCGCGGGCGCCGTGCCCGGCGACGGTCCGGACCCGCAGCCGGACAGCGAGGACTCCGGTCTGCTCGCCGCCCTGCTGGACGGGATGGACGCCGCGCTGTGCGCCTTCGGCGCGGACGGCGCGGTCACCCACTGGAACCGCGAGGCCGAGCGGCTGCTCGGCTGGACTGCGGCCGAGGCCGTCGGCCGGCAGGGCCTGGCCGGATGGGCGGTCCGCAAGGAGGACGCCGACGAGGTCGAGGCCGACCTGCTCGCGGCGACCCGCTCGCCCGGACGCCAGGTCCACGAGTTCGCGCTGCTGACGAAGGACGGGCGCCGCGTCCTGGTGCGTACCCAGTCCTCCGCCGTGCTCGGGCCCGACGGCCGGGCGGCGGGCGTGTACTGCGCGTTCAGCGAGGTGCACGCGCAGATCGACCTGGAGCGTTCCATCGCCCTGAGCGAGGCGCTCTTCGTGGACGCCTCCTGGGGCGTCGTGCTGGTCGACGCCGACCTGCGCCCCGCCGTCGTCAACGCGCACGCCGCCCGCGCCCTGGGGATGGGCCGTACGGCCGTCCTGGGGCGCCCGCTGGGCGATCTGCTGACCCAGGGCGTGGAGGAACTGGAGAGCGCCCTGACCCACGTCCTGGCGGAGGGCACGCCGCCGGCCGCCGCCGAGCTGTGGGTGACGCTCCGGTCCGACGAGGTCGAACAGACCCGCCGGTGCTGGCGCAGCGGCTTCGTCCGGCTGGCCTCGCCGCTGGCGGAGGAGCCGGTGCCCCTCGGCGTGGGCTGGATCTTCCAGGACGTCACGGACGCCAAGCGCGCCGAACAGGAAGCCTCGCTGCTGCGCTTCCGCGCCCAGCAGCTGCACCGCGCGGGCCGGGCGGCGGGGGAGTGCGAGGACCCGATGGAGGCGGCGGCGGTCCACCTCGACTTCGCCCTCGCCGGGTTCGCCGATCACGGGCTGATCGATGTGGTGGGCGGCGGCGACACCGGTGGGTCCCCCGTCGGCCCGGACGCGGCCGGCCCGCCCGCCCTCGTACGGGCCATCGCCTCGCCCGCCGGCGCGCCCGGCCCCTCCGAGGCCATGCCGCCGACCGGCATCCCGGTGGCCTACGGCCCGGGCCACCCGGCCGCCCAGGCCCTGGAGCGGTGCGGTTCGGTACGGGCCGGCGCGGGCCCGGCGATCGCGGAGGGCTGGGCCGCGGCCCGCAAATGGCCGGACGGCACGGTGCACGGCCTGTGTGTCGTGCTGCGCAGCCGGGGGCGGACGCTGGGCGTGGCGACGTTCCTGCGCGGCCCCTCCCGGCGCCCGTTCGACCGGGCGGACGCGTCGTACGCGGAAGACGTCGCGTCCCGGATCGCGGCGGCGCTGGACCTGGCGGGCGGCCCCGCGGGGCGGGAGCCGTAGACCGCCGGACCGGCCGCTACTGCCGGTAGTAGATCCGGTCCGCGTACTCCCGCATCACCCGGCCGTTCCAGTCGTGCCCGCCGTCCACGTTCCCGGAGCGCAGCAGCGGCGGCTCGATGCCCCGGTCGGCCAGCACCCCGGCGGCCGTCGCGACCACCGACTGCATGATCGCGCTGGTGACGACCGTGGAGGCGGGCGCGAACGGCGCCTCGATGCCCGGCACCGTCAACTCCGCGTCGCCCACCGGGATCTTGCTGTCCAGGACCAGGTCGCAGTGGTCCCTGAGGAAGGTGCCCGAGACGTGCCGGGACCTGGTCTCGTCCGCGTACGCCAGCGAGGTCAGCCCGATGACCTTCAGGCCGAGCGACCGCGCGTTCATCGCCATCTCCACGGGCAGCGAGTTGCGCCCGGAGAGCGAGATGACGATCAGCACGTCACCGGCCTCCAGGGGGCTGGTGTCCAGGACCGCCCCGGCCAGCCCGTCCACCCGCTCCAGCGCGCTGCCGAGCGTGGCGGGCCGTACGTCGACGCCGACCACGCCCGGCACGGTCAGCAGGTTCATGATCGCGAGCCCGCCGGCCCGGTAGACGGTGTCCTGGGCGGGGAGCGAGGAGTGCCCGGCGCCGAAGACGAAGACCCGGCCGCCCGCCTCGACGGTGTCGGCGATCAGCGTGCCGGCCGCGCCGATCCGCTCGTCCTCCTCGTCGCGCACGCGGCGCAGCAGCTCGATCGCGGCGTCGAAGTACTGCCCGGCCAACCGGTTGCTCTCGCCCATCGCCGCGGGGCCCCTCTCGTCGGTGTTCCTCGGTCTTGTACGTTGGTCCTCGTACGTTTGTCCACGTTCTGACGTGTTCCGACGCGTTCCGGCACGTACCGGCGCCCGGCCGGCGCCGGGAAGCGCCGCCCCCACCAGTCCCCGCGGTCCCCGTCGGTCCTCGCCCGTGGCGCGGATCACGTTGCGGTCTGGACCAGTGCCCTGTCAATACGGTGTACGCCGCCGCTCGCGACCGGGAGGCAACCTTCCGGCCGCCCGGGCGTCGCCCGGTTGCCGTCCCGCCGCAGGGTGGCGGCCGCCGTACCGGGGTCCCGGGCGGCGGCGGCCGGAGCGGACGCGGAACCGTTGTCAGTGGGATGCGTCAGAATTGAGGTCAGGGCCACCGCACGACACATCGAGGGGCACGCATGTCCGGACTGATCGACACCACGGAGATGTATCTCCGCACCATCCTTGAGCTGGAAGAGGAAGGTGTGGTCCCGATGCGCGCCCGGATCGCGGAGCGGCTCGAACAGAGCGGCCCGACGGTCAGCCAGACCGTGGCGCGCATGGAGCGCGACGGCCTGCTCACGGTCGCGGGCGACCGTCATCTGGAGCTGACCGAGGAGGGCCGCCGGCTGGCGACCCGCGTCATGCGCAAGCACCGCCTCGCCGAGTGCCTGCTCGTCGACGTCATCGGCCTGGAGTGGGAGCAGGTGCACGCCGAGGCGTGCCGCTGGGAGCACGTGATGAGCGAGGCGGTCGAGCGCCGCGTCGTCGAGCTGCTGCGGCATCCGACGGAGTCGCCGTACGGCAACCCCATCCCGGGCCTGGAGGAACTGGGCGAGAAGGCCGAGGCCGACCCGTTCCTGGACGCCGGCATGGTGAGCCTGATGGACCTGGAGGCCGGCGCGGACGGCAAGACGGTCGTGGTGCGCCGCATCGGCGAGCCCATTCAGGCGGACGCCCAGCTCATGTACACGCTGCGGCGGGCCGGTGTGCAGCCGGGCGCGGTGGTCAGCGTGACCGAGTCGCCCTCCGGTGTGCTCATCGGCAGCAGCGGCGAGGCCGCGGAGCTGGAATCCGAGATCGCCGCCCACGTTTTCGTGGCCAAGCGCTGACCTCGTAGGGCCGCCCGTCCCCCGGCTGACCTGGCGTGACGGCCGGTCCGGCGCGGCGTTCAACGGCCGCGCCGCCGGACGGAGTTGGCGAACCGCGAGCGCGGCGGGCGGTGGCGTGTCACCCTGGCGCTGAGCACGTGCGCGATGGCGGGCGGGAGCCGCGCGGCGTGCGCGCGCGAGCACGGCGGCTCATGACGTGTGGTGCCTATGGCCTGGGGCGAGGCGGCTGAGGAGAACCGGGCAGGATGCTCCCTGCCGCCGCGGGCCCGGGTCGGGGAGGGGGCTCGGGTGAGGGACGGTCCACCGGGGTCCCCGGTCCGGCGGCCGCGGACAGCGCCGGCGGCGGTGGCGAGTGCGTCCGCGCCGCCCGCCTCATGCGTACCGCGGCGATCGCGCGGGGCGCGGCCTTGGCGCCTGCCACGACTTCGGCAAGTCGTGAGGGGTTGTGGACCGTCCGGTGGAACAGCGCCCGCCGCCCCGCGCACATCCGGGGCCCCGGCGCTGCGAGCAGCCGGGGCCCCGCCTCCCCATGTCCCCCCGCCAAGACCCGGAGCCCCGAGCTCTCAGGGTCTTTTCCCGTGGGCCCCCTTCCCGGAGGGGCCCGCCTCCCGCTACGTGTCTCCCCTCGGCGACGACCGGCAACCCTTGGGCGTGGTCACCCGAACGAGGGTTATTGAGCGCAGAAACGGCCTACTCGAATAGAGGTTCGATAGTGTGGGGCTGCTCGAAGACCGAATGGGGGTGCCAGGACCCATGGTGCGCCGTATCGACGTGACGGGAGCCGGCGGTGTCCGGCTCGCCGCCTGGGAGTTCACCGATCCGCCGAAGCCCGGCGGGGGAGGGGAGGAGGGTGAGCGGGGCCGCCCGGGGGTGCTCCTCCTGCACGGCCTGATGGGGCGTGCGTCGCACTGGGCCGAGACCGCCCGCTGGCTCGGCTCCCGGTGCCGCCCCGTCGGGCTGGACCAGCGCGGCCACGGCCGCAGCGAGAAGCCCCAGGACGGTCCGTACGACCGCGAGGCGTACGTCGACGACGGCATCGCCGCCATCGAACAGCTCGGCCTGGCCCCCGTCATCCTGATAGGCCACTCCATGGGCGCCCTGACGGCCTGGCAGATAGCCGCCCGCCGCCCCGATCTCGTCAGCGCGCTCGTCGTCTGCGACATGCGGGCCTCGGCCCTCGGCTCGGCCTCGCAGCAGGAGTGGGCGGACTGGTTCCGCTCCTGGCCGGTCCCGTTCGCCACCCTCGCGGACGTCCGCAAGTGGTTCGGCGAGGACGACCCGACCCTGGAGCGTCCCATGCCCGCCCGCGGCGAGTTCTTCGCCGAGGTCATGGCCGAGCGCGCGGACGGCTGGCGGCCGGTCTTCTCCCGCCACCAGATGCTCAGCGCCCGCGAGACCTGGGTCCACGACGCGCACTGGGAAGATCTCGCCCTGGTGCAGTGCCCCACGCTCGTGGTCCGCGGCCTGGACGGCGAACTGGGCCGCGCGGAGGCCCAGGAGATGGTCCGTGTCCTCCCGCGCGGCGTCTACGCCGAGATACCGGACGCCGGGCACTGGCTCCCCTGGGAGGCCCCCGAGGAGTGGCGGGCCGTCCTCGACCCGTTCCTGGAATCCGTCCTCCCGGACTGACCCCGCGGCGCACCGGGGCCGCGGACCGCCCGTATTTCCCTGCCGCGGCCACCGGACCCCCACTAGGGTCGAAAACCATGCACCTTCTTGTACTTGGCGGCACGTCCTTCGTCGGGCGCGCCATCGTCGAGGATGCCCTGCGAACCGGTGCCGAGGTGACCCTCTTCGGCCGGGGCCGCACCAACCCGGACCTGTTCCCCCAGCTGACCCGCCTCATCGGCGACCGCGACACCGGTGACTACTCGGCCCTGCGCGAGGGCGCCTGGGACGCCGTCGTGGACGTCAGCGGCTATGTGCCGCGCCACGTCGGGCAGGCGATGGACGCCCTCGGCGACCGCGTCGGCCGGTATCTGTTCATCTCCAGCCACGCCGTCTACGAACGTACGGGCCTGGCCCCCGGCAGCGACGAGGACACCCCGCGCCGCCCGCCGGTCCGGGACACCGAGGAGCGGAGCGAGGCCACGTACGGCCCGCTCAAAGTGGCCTGCGAGGACGATGTGACGGCCCGGTACGGCGCGCGGGCGACGATCGTCCGGCCGGGAAAGGTGGCCGGGCCGCACGACTCGATGGACACCTTCACCTACTGGGTGCGCCGTGCCGCGCGCGGCGGCCGGGTGGCGCTGCCGGGCGACCCGGAGCAGCCGGTGCAGGTCGTCGACTCGCGGGATCTGGCCCGGCTGGTGGTGCGGTTGATCACCGACGACCGCCCCGGTGCCTTCCAGGCAGTGGGCCCGGCGGAGCCGACGACGCTCGGCGGGCTGATCAGGACCTGCGCGCGGGCCGCCGGTACCGAAGTCGAGATCGTGCCGGTCTCTCCCGAGGGCGCGCCCCCGATGTTCCCGCTCGTCCGCCCGAACTGGCCGACCCAGCAGCGCAGCGCGGCCCGCGCCCGGCGGGCGGGCCTGCCCGCGACGCCGCTGGAGGTCACCGCGGCCGACGTGCTGGCCTGGGACCGCGCCCGCGGCGAGCCGCCGCTCCGCCTCGGCTACACCCCGGAGGAAGAACGCGCGGTCCTCGCGAGCCAGGCGTCCGACTCAGTCACGTAACGGCGGCCCGGCCGAACGCATGGTGCAGTGCGGTGCTCGTCGCGACGACGAACAGGCCGAAGAGCGTGATGGGCAGCAGGCCGACCGGGCGCAGCAGCTGCGTCCAGTCGGCCTGTATGGACGGCCAGTTGCCGGCCCAGTTCGCGGTGACGTCCGTGGTCATCACTCCGCACGTCAGCCACACCCCCGCTCCCCGCAGCCGCACCACCAGCAGCGTGGCCAGCGGGTCGAGGACCACCAGGCTGATGAAGTAGACCTCGAAGGCCACATGCGGGTACGCCGCGTAGGCGTGGATGCCGCCGCGTACCAGGTCGAGCAGGTGGGCGCACGCGCCCTGGGCGAAGCCGATCGCGTACACCGCGGTGACCCACCGCGCCCACACCGGCAGCCGTCCCCACCGCTGTCTCAGCCCCGGCCCGGACCCGTCCCCAAGGTCCGCGGGCGCGTGCCCGCGGACCTCCCCCGTAGCTTGCCTCATCCCTTGCTGACCGCTGCCAGGATCTCCGGCAGCCGCGCCACCACCCGGGGCGCGGCGATCCGCATCCCCAGGAGCGCGGCGCCGACGCCGTACGCGGCGCCCACCGGCACCAGCAACCACAGCAGTCCGTGCAGGCCCGCCACGTGCAGCCAGATCGTCAGCCCGACCATGGGGGCCGCGAACACGGCGCTCACCAGCATCCCGCCGAACAGGCTGAACCAGGCGATGGCCCCCTGGCCCGGGGCGATGTTCTTGTTGCCCTCCGAGGGGATCGAGTACGGGAACAGCGCCGAGGCCAGCGCGCCCGTCGCCACCAGCGAGCCGAGCAGCGCCAGCGACAGCCCGTAGACGTCCCAGAACGCGGACCACGGACCGAGGAGGGCCGCCGCGCCGACCACGACCACCGTCACGAACGGCACCGCGGCCAGGGCCAGGCCCAACGCCCGCCCGCGCAGCTCCAGATAGGCGTCGCGCGGTGTGGAGATCGTCGAGGCGACCATCCAGAACGCCGAGGTGTCCTGCCCGAACTGGTTGTACATCTGCATGCCCAGCAGGGCCGAGGCGGAGAACGCCGTGTAGATGGAGCCGTTGCCCTGGACGACGGAGACGACCGGGATCAGCAGGCCGACGCCGAACGCCATCGCCCAGCCCATCTTCGTCTTCGGATCGCGCCACGCGTAGCGCAGCATCCGCACCATGACCGTGCCCGTATGGCCCTCCGGCAGCAGGCGGTGCAGGCCGCCGCCCGCGGCGCGCTGCTTGCGTCCGCTGTCCTTCTCGACGGCCTGGAGGGTGGACGAGTCGGGGGAGGTCATCACCGTCGTCAGCGTGCGCTGCCACCACCACAGCAGCAGGGCGAGCGCCACCGCGGCCAGCGCGAGGCCCAGTACGGCGCGTCCGTACGCGCCGTCGCTCGCCGCGCGTACGGCGTCCACGGCCGAGGCGGGCGGAATCCACCGCACCACGTCGGACGCGCCCTCCAGGGCGGACAGCCCGGCCGCCCCCGCACCGAACAGCTTCTGCGAGGCGAGGTTCACGGCCTGGGCGCCGAGCGCGATGAACAGGCCGCTCAGTACGGCCAGGTCGCGGCCGCGGCGGCTGGTCAGCAGCCGTACGTTGGCGGTGGCCACGGCCCGCGCCAGCGCCACACAGACCAGGATGACCAGGACCACGGCGAGCACACCGGTCACCGTGGCCGCCGCGCCGTGCGCCAGCATGATCACCGAGCCGACGGCCAGCGCCAGGGTGAAGACCGGGCCGACCCCCACCAGGGACACCATCAGCAGCGAGAAGATCAGCGGCCGGGGCCGCAGCGGCAGCATGACCAGCCGGGTCGGGTCCAGGGTCTCGTCGCCGCCCGGGAAGAACAGCGGCATCACCGCCCAGCCCAGCGTCAGCAGCGCGACGAGCAGCACGCCCAGCGCGCCCGCGTGCTCGACACCGCGCAGGACCACCAGCCCGACCAGCACGACCGCAGCGCACAGCAGGGACATGGCCAGCGACGCCACATACGCGATGGCCCGGCCGGTCGACTGGCGCAGCCCGTTGCGCAGCAGGGACAGTTTGAGGCGGACGAGGACGGGGGTGAGCGACGTGCCCGGTGCCGCGGCGGCGGGACCGCCGGGCGTACGGGTGAGCGCCGCGGAGGAGGGGGTGGAGGTCATCGGGCGCCTCCGCCGCCCAGCCAGTCCAGGTCGTGTCCGGCGGCGCGGCCGCCCGCGCCGACCAGTTCGAGGAACGCGTCCTGGAGGGTCGGCGCGTCGCCGCGTACCTCCGCGAGCGGGCCGTCCGCCCGGATGCGCCCGCCGGCCATCACCGCCACCCAGTCGCACAGCGACTCCACCAGCTCCATGACGTGGCTGGAGAAGACGACGGTGGCGCCGGAGGAGGTGTAGCGCTCCAGGACGCCGCGGATGGTCTGCGCGGACACCGGGTCCACGCCCTCGAACGGCTCGTCCAGGAAGAGGATCTCGGGGTTGTGCAGCAGCGCCGCCGCCAGACCGATCTTCTTGCGCATACCGGTCGAGTAGTCCACGACGAGCTTGTTCTGCGCCCCGGACAGGTCCAGGACTTCGAGCAGCTGGTCGGCGCGCTTGTCGACCTCGGCACCGGGCAGCCCCCGCAGCCGCCCGATGTACGCCAGCAGTTCGCGGCCGGACAGTCGCTCGAACAGGCGCAGGCCCTCGGGCAGTACGCCGATCCGGGACTTCACCGCGACCGGGTCCTGCCACACGTCGTGGCCGCCGATCTCCACCTGCCCGGCGTCCGGGCGCAGCAGGCCGGTCACCATCGACAGGGTGGTGGTCTTGCCCGCGCCGTTCGGCCCGACCAGGCCGATGAACCGGCCCGCGGGCAGCGTCAGGTCGATTCCCGCGACGGCGATCTGCTCGCCGTACTTCTTCCACAGCCCCCGCACGCGGACGGCGGGCGGTGCCGCCCCGTCCTGCCCGGCGGCCGGTTCCGCCGGTGTCGCGCCGACCGCGGTCGGCTGGTCGATGTGTTCCGGTTCGTTGGCCACCGGGCCTGCCCTTCCACGTCCCCGCAGGGGCCGGTCGTGCCCCCGTCCGCGGTCCACGATACGGGCGGGTGTGCGACGCGGCCGTACGGCCGATCGGCCGAGCGGAGGGGGGTACGCAGGGGGCGCGCGGAACGGATGGGAAGCCCGGCGCACACGCCCGGAGCCGACGGACCTACCGCCCCCGCGCGGCCACGGCTTCCCGCGCGCAGGCATACGCCAGCGGGCTGATCAGTTCTTCCGCGTCCGGCAGCCACCGGTTGGCGGCGGTGGGCCTGCGCGCCCACTGCACCGCCCCGTGCGCCCCCATGCGCGTGGGCGGCGCGGCGACGTAGTCGCCGTCCCCCCGGGTGATCAGGTCCAGTGCCGCGGGCGCCCACCCCAGGCCCCGTACGAGATCGGGCACTTTGGTTGAGGCGCCGGGCAGGACGAAGAACAGCATCCGGCGGTCGGGGGTGCTGGTGACCGGGCCGAGCTGCAGGCCCATGCGTTCCATCCGGGCCAGGGCCAGGCAGCCGGCCGCCTCGGGCACGTCGAGCGCTTCGAACGTACGGCCCGTCGGCAGCAGGATCGATGCGCGTGGATTCCTGCTCCACAGGCGGCGGGCGCCCGACGCGCTGCCGGTGGCGTGGCCGGCCCAGCCGGGTGCCGTGGGGTGCGCGCCGGGCGCGGCGCAGTCGGCCGCACCGCACGAGCAGCGCGGCACTTCGCCCTCGTCCTCCAGCCATGCGCCGGGCAGGACGTCCCAATGCCGCTCTTCCGCGTAACGCACCGCAGTTTCGATCAACAGCTCGCCTCGCTGCTCGGTGACCTGAGAGGCTCCTGTGACTCCGATGGTGTCTTCCACGTGGTGGACAACTTCCCCTGTCACCAAGGGTTACGGCCGACACGTGCACCACCCCGGCGCATCGTTCCCGCACGTGGGGCGCATGGAAGCATGTCCGGGGGCGCGTGCGGGGTGGCGTCCGGAGAACGGGTAGCCACCTGCGTGACGGGCGGAGAGGCCGCCCGGCGGCAAGGCCGCGGCACGGCCGTGACGTTCCCGGAGCGAACCCGGGGCCGTCCGGGGCGGCGGCGCCGCGAGCAGAACGCGGGCACCGCACGCCGGGTCCCGGAGCGTCGATTTCCCGGAACACCGTCCACCGAAGCGCGGAGCGGCAGGGCCTACCGGACACCGCAATCCGGCGGAGCGATCCGCCGGCCGGCCGGTCCGTCCACTCCGTTCCAGCAGAAGTCAAGGCTTTGGCAGACATGACGCACATCTGAGATATCTCTGGATATCCGGCATATGCACGGGGAATTGATCAACGGGTACGGCGTTCGCTGGTGAACGCGCAGCAGTAATCAGGGGGTGCAGCATGGCCGCCAGGCCACTCGTCGCGCGGCAGCCGAACGAAAGGCTGCAGGCGCTCATCCAGGAAGCCGCCTGTTCCAACGCCGGACTCGCCCGCCGCGTCAACATGTGCGGCGCCGAACACGGCCTCGACCTGCGCTACGACAAGACCTCGGTCGCCCGCTGGCTGCGCGGCCAGCAGCCGCGGGGCCGGGCCCCGGCCATCATCGCGGAGGCGCTGGGGCGCAAACTCGGGCGCACGGTCACCATCGACGAGATCGGGATGGCCGACGGCAAGAACCTCGCGTCCGGCGTGGGGCTCCAGTTCTCGCCCACCGTCCTCGGCGCGATCGAACAGGTCTGTGAACTGTGGCGCAGCGACGTCGGCCGCCGCGATTTCCTCAGCGGCTCCACCGTGGCCGCGTCCGCGCTGGTCGAACCGAGCCGCGACTGGCTCATCACCAGCGCCGACCCCCAGGTGGCGCGCAACGCCGGTGCCCGGGTGGGCATCTCGGACGTCGAGGCCGTACGGGCCATGACCACGGCCCTGAGCGAACTGGACCACCGCTACGGCAGCGGCCACGTCCGTCCGGTCGTCGTCCACTACCTCAACAGCGTCGTCTCCGGGCTGCTGGCCGGCTCGTACCGGGAGTCGGTCGGGCGCGAACTGTTCGCGGCCGTCGCCCGGCTGACGGAGCTGGGCGGCTACATGGCCGTCGACACCGGCCAGCCGGGGCTGGCGCAGCGCTACTACATCCAGGCGCTGCGGCTGGCCCAGGCGGCGGGCGACCGGGGTTACGGCGGTTACGTGCTGGCCGCCAGCATGAGCCACCTGGCCGCCTCGCTGGGCAACCCCCGGGAGATCTCCCAGCTCGCCAAAGCCGCGCAGGAAGGCGCGCGCGGGCACGTCACGCCGCGCGCGGAGGCGATGTTCTTCGCCGCGGAAGCGCGCGGGCACGCCCTGATGGGCGACGCGCGCGCTTTCCAGGTCGTGGCGGGCCGTGCCGTAAGCGCGATGGAGCGGGCCGGGGCCGCCTCCGGTGCAGGCGAGGACCCCGCGTGGATCAAGCATTTCGACGAGGCGTACCTCGCTGATGAACTGGCACACTGCCACCGCGACTTGGGGCAGGCGAACGCGGCTCGCCAGCGCGCGCAGGAAGCGGTCGACGGCCATCCCGAAGGGCGGGCGCGGCGCCGCGCCATCGGGCTGGTGCTGCTGGCCACCGCGCAGGTGCAGCAGCGCGAGATCGAGCAGGCGTGCCACACGGGCACACAGGCCGTGGAGTTGCTGAGCGGGCTGCGTTCGAACCGTGGCGCGGAATACCTGGAGGACTTCCAGCTGCGGCTGGAGCCGTACCGGGACGAGCCGGTGGTGCGGGAGTTCGGTGCCCGGCTGGAATTGCGGGCAGCCGCGTAGCGGGCTCGCGGCCCGTCGCAGCCGGGGGGGGCTGGGCGGCGCGCGGGCCGCCTCGTCCTGCCGGGCCCGGGCGGGCCGCCACGGCCCGCCCGGAGCCTCCCTCCGCACCCCCGGGGGGCGGTGACCAGGGGACATGGTCGAACGCGACAGCGACCCGGTAGCGTGACCGACGCTTCCGTAAGTCAGCTGATCGTAGGAGTCCCGGTGACGCAGAGCGGACAGGGCAACGACCCGCACAATGCGGCGGGCGAGCCCGCGCGAGAGGGCGTTGTGCTGCCCGCGCACGGTGATCCGTGGGCCCCCGGCCAGCAGGCCGCACCGCCAGCGGGCCGGCCCTGGGGGCAGCCGTGGGGCCCCGGTCAGCAAGCCGCGCCGGGGGGACAGCCGCCCCAGAACCCGCCCGGCCAGGGCCAGCCGCCCGGCGGGCAGCAGGCGCCTGGGCAGCAGATGCCTGGGCAGCAGGCACCTGGACAGCAGGCTCCTGGGCAGCCGTTCGCGCCGCCGCAGCAGCAGCCGTACGGGCAGCCGCAGGCGTACGCCCAGCAACCCCCCGCTCAGCAACAGCCCCCCGCCCAGCAGCAGCCGCACGCCCAGCAGCCCCCAGCTCAACAACCCCCTGCCCAGCAGCCGCCCATGCCCCCAGCCGCTCCCGCAACGCAGCCGCCGCTCCAGCAGCAGCCTCCGTCCGCCATGCCGCTGCCTCCCCAGGCGCAGCCGCCCGTACCGCACCAGGCCCAGCCGGGCGGTCGGGCGCCGTCCCCGGACATGGAAGCGACCGCGCTGATACCGCCGTTCGACGCGCAGGCGGGCGGCCCGGCCGGTGCGCCGATGCCGCCCGCTGCGGGCGATCCGGAAGCGACGGCGCTGCTGCGCCCGGTCGGCGGGCAGTCCGGACGTACGGGCGGAAACGGGCAGCCCGGCCCGATGCCCGGCGCCGCGCCGCTGCCGCCGCAAGCCGGGGCCGCGCGCGCCGAATCGCCCGCCGAGTCCACCCGTAAGCTGCGGCCGGTCAAGCCGGGCGGGCCGCAGCACGCGCGGCCCGCGCAGCCCGATCCGGACGTTGAGGCCACCCAGTTCATCCCGCCGGTCGGCGGCGGGACCCCCGCGGCGCCGTCCGGCGCCCCCTTCGGCGCGCGGCCTGGCGCGCCAGGCGACCGCGCGACGCCGGCCGAGTTCGACGGCCTGTTCCGCTCCGGTCCCGCCGGGGCCGCCCCGGCCGCGGCCAACATCCCGGACGCGACCGCGCCGCTGCCGCGCTTCGACGACGCGGAGCAGCCGGGTCCGTACGGTCAACAGCCGCACGGCCGCCAGCAGTACGACCAGTTCGCGCCGCAGCCGGGCCCCGAGCCGGAGGGCAAGCGCCGCCGTCTGGCGCCCGCCGTGATCATCGGCGTCTCCGTGGTCGCCCTGGCGGGCGCCGGGCTGGGCGTCGGCTGGGCGCTCAGCGGAGGCGGCGAGGAGGGCCCCGCCAAGAACAAGCAGGAGAGCGGCGGGACGCCCGGCGCGGGGAAGAGTGACGAGGCAGGCAAGGGCGACCAGGGCGCCAAGGAGAAGTCGCCGTCCGCCGACCCGGTGGCCGCGCAGGCCAAGGACCTCGACGCGCTCCTGAAGGACAGCAACAACAGCCGCTCCGCCGTGATCGGCGCGGTCAACAGCATCAAGTCGTGCGACAACCTCGACGACGCCGCCAAGGACCTCAGGGGCGCCGCCGCGCAGCGCAACGAGCTGGTCAGCCGCCTGTCCCAGCTCACCGTCGACAAGCTGCCCGGCAGCGGCGACCTGACCGCGTCGCTCAACGAGGCGTGGAAGTCCTCCGCAGCGGCCGACAACCACTACGCGGCCTGGGCGGGCCAGGTGAAGGGCAAGAAGGGCTGCCCCAAGGGCAAGGCGCGCGGCGGCAAGGAGGCCGCCCAGGGCAACGCGGCCAGCGGACGGGCCACGAAGGCCAAGCAGCAGGCGGCGAAGCTGTGGAACCCGATCGCGCAGAAGTACGGCCTGACCGAACGCCGCCCGGAACAGCTCTGAGCCTCCGCTCCGGCCGGACGCCCGCCGGCCGGGCACCGAGCCGTACGCCCGCGAACCGGACTTCCGCCCCGGATGCCCACAAGCCCGGCCCCCGTGAACCGGCCGTCAGCCGTCCGACCGTGGCCGCTCCAGCGTCCTCGTGACGTCCACGAAGCCCTGCTTCGCGGCCACAAGCCGGCCGTCCCGTACGGCCTGATACGTCACCAGGCCGTTCACTGTGCGCGGGAAGCCCGGTACCGCGAGCATGTCGCCGGAGCGCCAGCGCAGTTTCGGGGTCAGGCCGCCCGTGTCCACGGCCCGGTCGCCGCGGTCCAGCGTCTGCTGGACGGTCTGCGCAGTGATCTCGTCGGCGCCCTGCTCGCCGAGCTCCTCGATGACCGAGCGCAGCACCGTGTAGGCGATCCAGGTGGTCTGCACGCCCGGGTCGGCCGGGTCGATGCGGTTGTCGCCGAAGGCGTGGTCGTTGATGACCTTGCGCATCGGGTTCCAGCGCGGGTCGCTCGCGACCGGGTACCAGCCGGTCAGGTACGCGCCCTCCAGCGGCCCGGACCGGCCGCCCGTACGGTCCACCAGCGCCTGCCCGGCGCTGCCCAGCACCGAGGCGATCCGCACCTTGGAGCCGGCGGGCTGCAGGCGGCGGAAGGAGTCGAAGAAGGTGTCGGTGCGCTCGCCGAGGGTGGCCGTCACACAGCCGCCCGCCCCCTTCGCGCCCGATTCGCCGGGCGGGGCGCCCACCGCGTCCAGGGCGCGCCGGGCCGCGTCGTCGTAGTCGGTGCCGTCCTCGGGCGCGCGGACGTCCTGGGCGGCGGCGCGGCTGCCGTCGGCCAGGCCGGTGTTCAGGAGCGCGGGCATCCGGTCGCCCTGGAGGGTGTCCGGGCGCACCAGCGAGACCCGCTCGCAGACGCTCGCCAACTGGCGCCCGTTGCCCGCCAGGAGCGACGCCTGCCCGCCGTTGACGGGGTAGGACAGAGGGCTGGCGAACTCCTCGTCGGAGATGCCGTAGCCGCCGATGTAGGGGATGCCGTGGATCTCCAACGGCGAGATGAACGAGCGGCCGAACTGGCTGTACGAGCCGACGACCGCGATCGCCTTCGCGTCGACCGCCCGCTGCGCGCACCGCGCGGCGCCCACCGAATCGTTGCGGTCGTTGCAGGTCAGGACCTTCAGCTGGTGGCCGTCGAGCCCGCCGTGGGAGTTGACCCAGCGCGCGTACGCCTGCGCCATGGCGGGCATTCCCGGCATATTGGTCGCCTTGGTGTCCACCGGCGCCCAGGTCATCACCGTGAGCGGCTCCTTCTCCCCGGGTTCTCCGGCGGTCCCGGGGAGGGAGCCGCAGGCCGCGAGCAGTGACGCCAGGGCCGCCGTGCAGGCCGTGACAGCCGTGGCGGCTGTGGAGGCGCGGGGGAAGGGGCGGGGGGAGGGGCGTCGCCGTCCGGTCATGTGGCCGGAGCATTCCGGTTCGTCCGGAACGCGTGAGTGACGACGGTTGACCGGATAGTGACGGCCGGGTGAACTCCGGGGGTCCTCGGATGATCACCGGCCGAGAACGTACGATCGAATACTGTGCAAGGTTCGGAGAAGTCTTCCCGTCGCGGCCGTCGCTCGACCACCATGGGCGCCATGCCGCTCAACGACATGCCGTGGTGGCGCTGGCGCAGCAATGTGCGCTCCGCGCTGCACATGCTCTCCGACCCCGTCTTCCAGCGGGAGACCTGGCTGGCCGGCCGCCCGGGGTACGGAGACGTCACCGACGCCGTCTACCGGCTCGTCGAGGACACCTGGCTGGACAACTGGTCCGCCGAGAAGTACGTCGGCACGATCTTCCGCGACTCCCAGGAGGCGGCCCTCGTGGACGTCGCCGTGCTGCGGGTCCTGCGGATCATGCACCAGGTCGGCCCGGACGCCCCGGTGACCGCCTACCTGGAGCACCACGGCTGGGCCGAGGCCGTACGGGCCGCGCGCGACGCGCACGTACGGATGGCGACGGCGGACGGCGAGGACCCGGACGTGCCGCCGCACTCGCTGGAGGTCCTGGCGATCATGACGCAGGCGTCGGTCTGAGAGGCCGCTCAGGGGCGACGGGACGGAGCACCGCCGCGGATGTGCGACCCTATGAGGTCATGAGCGCCTCGCAGCCCGGTACCCCCGACCAGTACGTCCTCACCCTCTCCTGCCCGGACAAGCAGGGCATCGTGCACGCGGTGTCCAGCTACCTGTTCATGACCGGGTGCAACATCGAGGACAGCCAGCAGTTCGGGGACCACGACACCGGTCTCTTCTTCATGCGGGTCCACTTCAGCGCGGACGCCACGGTCAGCGTGGAGAAGCTGCGCGCCAGCTTCGCCGCGGTCGGCGACTCCTTCCAGATGGACTGGCAGATCCACCGGGCCGACGAGAAGATGCGCGTCGTGCTGATGGTGTCCAAGTTCGGGCACTGCCTCAACGACCTGCTCTTCCGCTCCCGGATCGGCGCGCTGCCGGTCGAGATCGCGGCCGTGGTCTCCAACCACACCGACTTCGCCGAGCTGGTCGGCTCGTACGACATCCCCTTCCACCACATCCCGGTCACCAAGGACACCAAGGCCGCCGCCGAGGCGCGGCTGCTGGAGCTGGTGCGCGAGGAGAACGTCGAGCTGGTCGTGCTGGCCCGCTACATGCAGGTGCTCTCCGACGACCTGTGCAAGGCGCTGTCCGGGCGGATCATCAACATCCACCACTCGTTCCTGCCGAGCTTCAAGGGCGCCAAGCCCTACCACCAGGCGCACGCCCGCGGCGTCAAGCTCATCGGCGCCACCGCGCACTACGTGACGGCGGACCTCGACGAGGGCCCGATCATCGAGCAGGAGGTCGAGCGCGTCGGGCACGACGTCACCCCGGACCAGCTGGTGGCCGTCGGCCGGGACGTGGAGTGCCAGGCCCTGGCACGCGCCGTGAAGTGGCACAGCGAGCGCCGCGTCCTGCTCAACGGCACGCGCACCGTCGTCTTCGCGTAGTCCGTACGCCGGTGGCCGCGGTCACCGGCGTCCTCACAGCCGCGAGAGCGAAGCCGTGGCGAACAGCACGTCGCGGATCGCGTCCTGCTCGCCGTGCTGCCCGGCGGCCGCTTCCTGGGGCGGTACGTGTCCGGCCGCCAGCTGGCAGAACTCGATGCTGTCCAGCGCGATGTGCGCGACCGTGCGGTCGGGGGTGCCGAGCGCGGCCGGTGAGTCCAGGGCTATGTACCAGTGGCCGCCGCCGGTGCCCTCCACCTCCAGGTGCAGCGTGCGGCCGGGCGCGCCCGCCTCGACCAGGCACTGCGGCGGCGTCGCCAGCCCGGCCCGGCGCCGGCCGGCCAGCACGTCGGGCAGCAGCCGGGCCGCCAGGTCGACCATCTGGTGC
Source organism: Streptomyces sp. NRRL F-5755 (assembly GCF_001279365.1). Taxonomy (NCBI): domain Bacteria; kingdom Bacillati; phylum Actinomycetota; class Actinomycetes; order Kitasatosporales; family Streptomycetaceae; genus Streptomyces; species Streptomyces sp. NRRL F-5755. The sequence continues at coordinate 62,852 of NZ_LGCW01000081.1, forward strand.
AGGTGCCCGGCCACCGGGGGTTCGTACGGATAGTCCACCGCCTCGGCGATGTCGCCCGCGTGCACCCAGCACTCGAAGGCGCGGTCCAGCAAGGAGTCGCGCAGCGGCAGCCGGACGGACCCGTACGGGACGGCCAGTTCGGTGACCCCGAGGCCGGCGAAGGACACCGTGCGGATCAGGGTGTGGCTCTGGTCGCGCCACGGGTTGCGGGTGGCGTGCGGGCTGCGGCCGTCGGCCATCGCCTGCCAGCACGCTTCCGTACGGTCGGCGGGCCCGGCCGGGCCGTGCGGGGCCGCGGCGCCCAGCGGGTCGGCCAGCCCGAGAGCGGTGGCGACCAGGCCGTCCACGGCCATCAGATGCCCGATGACCCCGGCGACGGTGGTGCGCCGCTCGGCCGGGCGCTCGCCCTTGAACCAGCGCAGCCGCACCGGCGCCCGCCACTCCGCCTCGCCCATGTCGCTGAGCAGTGCGTCCAGCTTCGCCGTCTCGGCGTCGTACGGCGCCGCCCACTCGGGCACCGGGATACGGGCGGGGCGCCGCCCGAGGCAGCCCTCCAGGACGCGTGAGCGCAGCAGCGGGTCCAGGTCGAGGGGGTCGGCGGGGTGCAGCAGGCCGACCGCGTCGCGCAGGCGCAGGGCCTCGTCCGCGCAGGCGGCGCAGTCCGTGAGGTGCGCCTCGACGGCGGCCGTCTCCTCGGCGGAGCAGGCGGCCAGGGCCCAGGCGCCGAGCAGCGACTTCAGGACCCGGTGCGGGGGAGGCTCGGGGGCGGCGGCGTCCGGGGACCGGTCCGCCGCGTTCGCCGTGGCCGTCGTATCCGCCGTGTCCGTGCGGACGCCCGGCGCGGTGGGCGGTGTCGCGTCGGGCAGCGGTCCGCTGTCCTCGGCGGCGCTGCGCGGGGACGGGATGCGCGGCCGGCCGCCGGAGCGGGACGGGCCGCCGGAGCCCGGCCCCTGCGGGCCGCCCGGGCCCTGCCCGTCGTGCGGGCCGCCCGGCTCCCGCGGGTCGTACCGGTCCCACCCCTCTTGGCCGTTCACAGCTGCCGTCCGTATTTGGGGCCGCGCGGCGGGGGCTCGGCGGGCTGGGCGGGCGGCAGCGTCCGGTGGTTGTGCGCGGTGGAGAGCAGTTGCAGGCCCAGGCGGAGCCGGCGCCGGGCCTCGTCCTCGGTGACGCCCAGGTCGGCGGCGGTCTGGCGGTAGTCACGGCGCTGGAAGTACGCCAGTTCCAGCGCGGCGCGCAGCGGGGCGGGCATGGACGTGACGATGTAGTCGGCGCGGGCGGCGGTGGACGCTTCGCGGATCTGGCGCTCCGTCTCGGCGGGTTCGGGGGCGTTTGCGCCGCGGTCCAGGGCCGCGGCGGCCTCGGCCTGGCGCAGCCGGTGGACGGACTGGCGGTGGGCGAGCTGGGCCACCCAGGAGCGCAGCGAGCCCTGCTTGGGGTCGTAGGAGTCGGGGTTCTCCCAGATGTAGCCGAAGACTTCACGGGTGATGCGGTCGGCGGCGGTCTCGTCCCCCAGCACCCGGCGGGCAAGGCTGTGCACAAGCGAAGCGAAGCGGTCGTACAGCTCGCCGAGCGCGGCCGCCTCGCCCCGCGCCAGCCGCTGCTGCATCCGCCTGTCCCAGCGCGGTGGTGCGTCATGTCCCATCCGGCCCCCATCCTTCGCCGCCACCGTGCCCCGGCACGGCACCGCACTCCACCGTGCCACCGAATGTAGTGCGCCGGTCCGACATTGACGCCCCTTTGCGGCAAACCCGCCCTGCGGGCGACTGACGGATGGTATGGAGACGGTCACTTTTGGTGGTAATGCCCGCTCGTCGCGGATCGAAGCGTGACCGTTCGCTTCTGTATCTGCCGATGTGTTATGCGTGTGTGACCGGTTCCAGGAGAAAGTTCCGCTCTGACTGGGCATAGCCTTGGAGAGGAACGGCCCGTTGCGCAAACAATTCTGATGAGTTTCAGGGGAGAACGGCCGGGCAGTCGAGGCGGGAAGGGCGCATTCCGGTTGGTTCCGGGAAGTGTCCGTCCGCAAGCGAGCGAAAGGCTTCGAGCGCGTGTCGTTGAAGGTGGCAGAAGGTGAGCAGGGCCGCTGGGCCGTCCTGCAGGTCTCCGGCGAGATGGACCTGGTCACATCGCCCGCGGTGCGCCAGCACGTGCACGACGCGGTCGCCGACGGCCGCCGCAGCCTGGTCCTCGACCTCTCCGAGGTCCGCTTCTGCGACTCCAGCGGCGTCGGCGTGCTGATCGCCGCCCGCCGGCTGATGCGGTCCTGCCAGGGGCGGCTGCGGCTGATCCTCCCGGCGCAGGGCGCGGTGGACGGCTCGCACGTCAACCGGGTGCTCTCGGCCCTCGGTGTACGCCGCCTCTTCGAGGTCTACCCGGACCTCAGCACGGCGGTGGACGAGGCGGCGTCGCCGCTTTCCGCGTAGATCTCCGCCAGGGTCCGCAAGGGCGGAACCGGCTTTTTCTCCCGCGTCGCGGTAAGTCGCGCGACGGTCACTTCTTGTCACGCGCGTGGTGTGTCGACATCCCGTAAACCGCCATGCGCGAAGAGAAGTAGAAAACCGGCAAAACGCCACCACTCGCCCTTCCGCCACCCTCGGCCTCAACCCACCCCGCCCGGGAATTCCGCCCGCACCAGAAACCCTCCGTCCGGCGTGTGCCCCGCTTCCAGCAGTCCACCCAGACTCTGGGCACGTTCGCGCAGGCCGACCAGGCCGTGGCCGCCGCCCGGGAGCGCCGGGGCGGGCGCCGAGGCGTCCGGCGGCCCGTTGCGCACCTCCACCCGCAGGCCACGCGGCGCCCCCGGCCCGCCGTCTCCGTCGGTCGCCTGCCCGTCGCGTACCGCTGCGACCCGAACCCGCACCCGCGCCCCCGGCGCATGCTTGCGTACGTTCGTCAGCGCCTCCTGCACCGTACGGAACGCCGCCCGCTCCACGGCCTTCGCGCCGCACGCGCCGTCCGGCACCTCGTGTTCGTAATCGACGTCCAGCGCGCTCATTTTGATCAGCCGCGGCAGTTCGGCGAGGTCCGGCTGCGGCGCCAGCTCCCGGACGTCCGCGGCGCCGCCGCCGGCCGCCCGCAGGATGCCGACCATGTGCCGCAGCTCCTCCAGCGTCCGCACGGACAGCTCGCGGATCGTACGGGCCGACTCCCGCACCGCCTCCTTCTCAGCGCTCACCTGCACCGCCCCGGCCTGGAGGCTGATCAGGCTGACCTGGTGGGCGACCACGTCGTGCATCTCCCGGGCCAGCCGGGCGCGCTCGGTCGCCAGGACCCGTTCCGCAATCAGCCGGTCCTCGCGGCGCAGGCTGTGCGTCAGGTCGGCGATCCGCTCGGCGAGTTCGCGGCGGGTGCGCACCAGCAGGCCCAGCGCGATGGGCGCGGCCGAGGTGACCGTCGCGTCGATCAGCACCTGGATGTTCTCGCGGTCCGCGCCCGGGTCGAGGTCCGAGATCGGGTACGGCAGGAAGTGCGCGGCGATCAGCAGGACGGCGCAGGCGCCGAGCCGGACGCGGCCCGCCCGGACCACGGCGAGCGTGTACAGGGCGATCATCGGCGCGAACCATATGTAGCCGATGTACAGGCCGGGGAGCGTGAACAGGAAGACGGTGAGCGGCAGCCGGCGCCGCAGCAGCAGCGCGGCGGCGGCCACCAGGGAGACGCCCAGTTCCAGGCCCATGTCGAGGCCGTTGACGAGGAAGGCGTCCACCATGGACAGCAGCACCGGCACGGCGAGGGACACGGCCCGGCGTACGCCCCCGGGCAAGCCGGGGGTACCGAAGGAGCCGGGAAAGCCGGGGAAACCGGAGAAGCCGGGGAAGCCGCGGAATCCGCCGGGCCGCTTCACCGGGGCCCGCCCGCGACCAGCCCGGCGCGGTCGGCGAGGATCGCCGCCTGGACGCGGTTGAGCCCGCCCAGCTTGCCCAGCAGCGCCCGTACATGGTCCTTGACCGTGCTCGGCGCGAGCCCCATCCGCTCCGCGATCTGCGCGTTGCCCAGGCCCTCGCCCAGCAGGGCCAGCACTTCCGACTCCCGCGGCGTCAGGGCCCGTACGGCGCGGGCCGCCGCGGTCTGGTCCTCGGCGGTGAGGTAGCCGCCGATCACGGCCCGGGTGACGCCCGGGTCCAGCACGCTGCCGCCCCCGGCCAGCGTCCGTACGGCCCGTACGAGTTGCTCGGGGTCGGAGTCCTTGAGCAGGAATCCGGCCGCGCCCTCGCGCAGCGCCGCGGTCAGGTACTCCTGCGCGTCGAACGTCGTCAGCATGGCCACCGCGGGCGGTTCGGGGGCGGCGCGCAGCCGGCGCAGTACGGTCAGCCCGTCCACGTCCGGCATCCGGATGTCGAGCAGGACGACGTCCGCCGCGTTGTCCAGCACCGCGTCCACGGCCTCGGCGCCGCCGCAGTCCGCGACCAGCTCGATGTCCGGGGCGGTGCCCAGGATCATCCGCAGTCCGGATCTGACCAGCCGCTCGTCGTCCACCACCGCGACACGGATCACCGGCCGCCCCTTCCTGCTCCGCCGTCCTCGGGCCTGCCCGCCGCTCGCGTGCCGGCACCCCCGCCGGACGGCGGGGGTCGGTGCACGACCTGCGGAGGATGCCGTGAGGTGGCGCCCGCGGGCAGAGTGCCTTTCATGCTGCACCACCGAGGGGGCCACAAGCCGACCACGCGGTGCAGCTCACAGTGAGAGCCTGCGCCGGAAGCCCGGCCCGGGCGTTCGGTACGGGCTCGGACGGCCGCCGCGACCCCCACACACGGCGGCCGTCGCTCGTACGTCCTCGGATCCGCCTCCGGGTCCCTGCGGCGCACCGCCCGTGATCCGTCGCCCGCGACGGGATTTTGCTCACCTCCGGGACAACTTGCCCCCCACCCGTTGCCTCCCGTAACCGCCGCCTCTAGGTTGTGCGCGGTCCGCCGCGCGCCGTTCCGTACGGCGTTCCGCGGGCCCAACCCCCCTCGGAGCACGGCCCTTCGGGGCACGGCTCGGCATCTCACCGGAGGCTTTCCGTGCAGCACAGACCCCGGCGTTCCCCCATCCCTTCCGACTCTTCGGCACCCGCGGGCATACGCGCCCGAATAGCCGGCCGCGGCCGTAAGCGGCTGCGCCTGACCGCCGCGGCGGCCGGTCTCGCGCTCGTCAGCGGCCTCGCCGCCACCGCCTCGGCTTCTCCCGCGGACTCCGCGGCGCCCGCGTCCGCGCCGCCCGCGGCCTCCCGTACCCAGCAGGTCGAGTACTTCGCCCCCGACGGCCACCCGCGCCACACCACCGTCCCGGTGGCCACCCCCAAGCGCCTGGCCGACGCCCACCGCGCCCCGTCCGCCGCCGGGCTTGCCGCCGACGGCGACGTGACCTCGGTCATCCGCAACGGCGCCACCGGCAAGAAGGTCGACGTCGTCTTCATCGGCGACGGCTACACCCTCGCCCAGCAGAAGGACTTCCACGCCGACGCCAAGGCGAAGTGGGCGCAGATCTCCAAGGTCGAGCCGTACGCCTCGAACCGCAAGCTGTTCAACGTCTGGACGGTGGACGCGGTCTCCAACCAGTCCGGTGTCTCCGGCGACCCGGGCAAGGACGTGGTCAAGGACACCGCGCTGGACTCGCACTTCTGGTGCGACGGCATCGAGCGGCTGCTGTGCGTGGACACCGGCAAGGTCGAGTCGTACGCGGGCAAGGCCCCGGACGCCGACCTGGTCATCGTGCTCTCCAACTCCCGCAAGTACGGCGGCGCCGGCTACAACGACATCACCTCGCCGGTCGGCTACGACGGCATCGCCACCGCCTCCTCGGACCACCCCGACTCCGCGCAGGTGGCGGTCCACGAGACCGGTCACTCGCTCGGCAAGCTGGCCGACGAGTACGTCTACGACACCAACGGCACGTACACCGGCGCCGAGCCGAGCGCGCCCAACATCACCAAGATGAGCGTCGCGGAGATGAAGGCCAAGAAGGCGAAGTGGTACCGCTACCTGGGCCGGAACTCGCCGGACGGCGGCAAGGTCGGCGCCTTCGAGGGCGGCGGCTACTACCCGCGCGGCCTCTACCGGCCCACCGACAACTCGATCATGCGCACGCTGGGCAGGGAGTTCAACCTGCCCGGCCGTCAGGCCATGATCGACGGGTTCCACCGGCACACGGGCCGCTGAGCCGGTCCTCGTAGGAGCCGTACGCACTGAACGACCGGCCGGTCGCCAGGACCACCACGGAGGTCGTGGCGGCCAGCTCGTACGCGGTCATCACCAGCGACAGCGTGCTCTCACCGGTGATGAACGGGCCGCCGAAGAAGCCGGTGACGGTCAGCAGCACCACGGTCCGCACGGTCAGGTACAGCTCCACGGCGGCGAACACCAGGAGCGCTCCGCGCACATCACGGTTGCTGCGGACCGCGAGCACGCCCAGCACCAGCAGGACCACCACCGACGACAGCGTGGTGAACTCGCTGGAGTGGGACAGCTGGACGGCGCCGGCGGCGGCGCCGTCCAGCGCGCTGCGCAGGTAGGTGCCCATGTCGATGCGCTCTTCGGACATGCCCCACACCGTCCAGGCGAGCCGCAGCGCGGCCATCCCCAGGAAGAGCACCCCGCAGATACGGGAGAGCCGGCGCCGCCACCAGGAGTCGGCGTCGGCGCACGACCGTTTTGTCACGGCGGGCCGGAGACCGTCGCGCGCTCCCGCGCGCGCCGTCTCCGCGCCCCCGGCCGTCCGCTCCACGGCGGGCAGCAGCGCGACGACCACGACCAGCGCCGCCACCAGGCCCAGGGCCCGGGTCGCCAGCACCCAGCCGCCGAGCGCCTCGGTGGCGTACACCTGCCGGTAGCCCGCGTGGCACAGGCCGACGATCTCGCGCCCGGACTGGGCCAGGATCACCCAGCCGAGCAGCAGCGCGCCCGTCCGCGCCACCCGCCGCAGCGCCAGCGCGCCGGCCGCGACCGCCAGCAGCGCGACGACCAGCGCCCATTCGCCGGGCCCGAGCGTCCACATGAAGAAGGAGGCGCGCGGGTTGAAGAGCCCTTCGAAGAAGTCCCACACGCTGCCGTCGCCCTGGACGATCCCGTAGACCGTCCAGGCGGTCAGCGCGCCTCCGTAGACGGCGAGGGCGGCTCCCGCCGTACGGTATGCGCGCGCGTGCCCGGGCGCCGCCCGCCCGGGGTCGGGGCCGGGCCGGACGTCCACCGCACCACCGTCCTGCATCACCATGTCCGACCCCCGATCCGCCGCGCCGTGCTCACCCGCGCCGGCCCGTGTGCTGCCGACTGCCCACTGTTCGCTGCCCGGTCACCGCTGCCCTGTGCCGCTGCCGCCTCACTGTTTCAAGGACGGCGACACAGGCGGCGGAGGTTCCCTTCCGTGTGTCGTGGGGCACGGTCCGTGTCCGGTACCGCGGCACCGGCCGCTCTCCGTACGGCCGGGCTCCTCACCCTCTGCCCACGGGGGCGCGCCGCAATCGTGTGCTCCCGCCCCCTGTACCCCGGGTGCACCGTCCGCCGCTCGCGGCACCGGCGCCGGACCACCGCAGGTGGGGCAAGATGACCCCATGGGGAGCTTCGGGGGCGAGGGCCGGCTCATCGCCGGCCGCTACCGCCTGGGCGAACGGCTCGGCCGCGGCGGCATGGGCACGGTCTGGCGCGCCACCGACGAACTGCTGGCCCGTCAGGTCGCCGTGAAGGTTCTGCACGTCGCCGAGGAGCCCGGCGGCCCGGGCGAGCGGGGCGGCGTTACCCGTACCGGCGGCCCCGACGCCGCGGCCCAGCGGGAGCGGGCGGTGCGCGAGGCCCGGACCGTCGCACGGATCAGGCACCCGAACGTGATCGTCGTGCACGACGTCGTCGCACAGGACGGCCGCGCCTGGATCGTCATGGAGCTGGTCGACGGCCAGTCCCTCGCGGACCGGCTCATCGGCGGCGGCCCGCTCGCGCCCCGCGAAGCGGCCCGTATCGGCCTGGCTTTGCTGGGCGCCCTCAGGGCATCGCATGCTCTCGGCGTGCTGCACCGCGACATCAAGCCCGCCAACGTCCTGCTGGAGGAGGGCACCGGCCGGGTCGTCCTCACCGACTTCGGGGTCGCCAAGGTTCCCGGCAGTACGACGCTGACCGAGTCCGGCGGCTTCGTCGGCTCGCCGGAGTACACCGCGCCCGAGCGGATGGCCGGCCGCCCCGCGGGCCCGGCCGCGGACCTGTGGTCGGTGGGTGTGCTGCTGTGCGCGGCGCTCAGCGGGGAGACGCCGTTCCGCCGGGATTCGCTGGGCGGCGTGCTGAGCGCGGTCATGCACGACGAGATCGAACTGCCCGAACCGGCCCGCCCCCTCCTGGCCGTGGTCCGCGGCCTCCTGGAACGCGATCCGGCCCGGCGCCTGGACGTCATCGCCACCGAGCGGCTGCTGCGCGGCTACCTCCAGTCGGGCCGCGCCCCCGAGACGCCGCCGCCTCCGTCACCCGCACCCGAACGCCCGTCGCCCGCCCATGAACCGGGCCGTACGCACGGCGTCCCGATACCGGACGCCATAGCGGACCGCGCGCTCGCCGCCGCGGCCCGCCCGCACACCGGGCGCGGGCGCACCGCGTTCATCGTGGGCGTGGCCGTGTGCGTGCTGGCGGGCGCGGGGCTCGGCATCGCGGCGCTGGTCCGCAGGGGCGGGGACGGGGACGGGAAGGACGGCGACCCCGGGCCCACCCGGTCCCACCCCTCGCAGGAACGTTCGGGCACCTCCCGTACGCCGTCCCCGCCCGTCTCCTCCTCGCCCGCCTCTACTTCCGGACCGCACCTGTCACCGGACGGCGGCCGGTCCGGGCGGTATGGAGTGTCCGAAGAGCCGGGGCACCCGAGGGCGGCGGGGCTCGCCCGGACACCGGTCGCCTGGTCCGTCCCGGGACCGGTCGCCCGCTCCGTCGCATCCCACAACCCCGCAGGACAACCCCCTCGTGGCCAGCAAACGCTGGCGCGATGGTGCGTACCGCGCGAAAACTCGTTACCGGTGGGTACCCAAAGCGTCCGGCGCGTCATACGCTCGCCCGCATGACGGACTCGCAGGACACCGGAACCCGCTCCTCCGCACCCGCCGGCACCGTTTCCGCCGACGCTCCCTCGGACGGCAACCCCGTCGCCCGCGCCGCCGCCGGCACCCGTACCGCCGCCGACGTGGTCACGCCGCACCTGGCCGCCCGCCTCGCCCGCGGCGTCACCGGCAGCGGCCGTACCGCCAACCACACGCCGTTCACCGGCGAGAAGCTGGCGGACCTGCCCGAGTCCACCCCCGAGGACGTGGCGACCGCCTTCGAGCGCGCCCGTGCGGCGCAGCGCGCCTGGGCCGAGGTCCCCGTACGGCAGCGCGCGGCCGTCCTGCTGCGCTTCCACGACCTCGTCCTGCGCCGCCAGGCCGAGGTCCTGGACCTGATCCAGCTGGAGACCGGCAAGGCCCGGCTGCACGCCCACGAGGAGATCCAGGCCGTCGCCGTCGCCGCCCGCCACTACGGCCGCAAGGCCCCCGCGTATCTGCGCCCCCGCGGCCACACCGGTGTCGTACCGGCCCTCACCAAGGTCACCGAACTGCGCCACCCCCGCGGCGTCGTCGGCCAGATCGCTCCCTGGAACTACCCCTTCGAGCTGTCCGTCGGCGACGCGCTGCCCGCCTTCGCCGCGGGCAACGCCGTCGTCATGAAGCCCGACACGGAGACCGCGCTGACCGCCCTGTGGGCCCGTGAGCAGCTCGTCGAGGCCGGGCTGCCGCCGGAGGTCTGGCAGGTCGTCCTCGGTGACGGCCCGGTCATCGGCCCAGAGGTCGTCGAGCACGCCGACTACGTCTCCTTCACCGGCTCCACCCGCACCGGCCGCGAGGTCGCCCAGGGCGCCGCCGCCCGCCTGGTCGGCGTCTCCCTCGAACTCGGCGGCAAGAACGCCATGCTGGTGCTGCACGACGCCGACATCGACAAGGCCGCGGCGGGCGCCGTACGCGGCTGCTTCTCCTCCGCGGGCCAGCTGTGCATCTCCATAGAGCGGCTGTACGTCCACGAGTCCATAGCCGACGCCTTCGTGGAGCGCTTCGCCGCCCGCACGAAGGCACTGCGCCTGGGCAACGCCCTCGCCTACGGCGCCGACATGGGCTCGCTCGTCGGCGAGCGGCAGCTGGAGACCGTCACCCGGCACGTGGACGAGGCCGTCGCCAAGGGCGCGAAACTCGTCGCCGGGGGCCGCCCCCGCCCCGACATCGGCCCGCTGTTCTACGAGCCCACCATCCTCGACGGCGTCGAGCCCCCCATGGCCGTGTGCGAGGAGGAGACGTTCGGCCCGGTCGTCTCCGTCTACCGCTTCCGCGACGAGGACGAGGCGGTCGCCCGCGCCAACGCCACCCCGTACGGTCTGAACTCCAGCGTCTGGACCGAGGACGGCCGCCGCGGCCGGGCCGTCGCCGCGCGCCTGCGCACCGGCACGGTCAACGTCAACGAGGCGTACGCCGCGGGCTACGGCAGCGTCCAGTCCCCGATGGGCGGCATGGGCGACTCCGGCCTCGGCCGCCGGCACGGCTCGGAGGGCATCCTCAAGTACACCGAGGCGCAGACCGTCGCCCACCAGCGCCTGATGCCGCTCGCCCCGTCGTTCGGCATGGACGACGAGAAGTACGCGGCGTTCATGACCCGCAGCCTGCGCGTGCTGAAGGCGCTCCGTATGCGCTGATCCGCCCGTGCTGATCCGCCCGCGCCGAGACCCGGGCCGAGGGCCCGCCGAGACCGAGGGAGTGCCAGTGCCCCAGGACAACCCTGCCCGCAATCAGCACGACCCGTCCGAGGCGGGCGGCTACGACTACGACGTCCTCGTGATCGGCTCCGGCTTCGGCGGCTCCGTCTCCGCGCTCCGCCTGACCGAGAAGGGCTACCGCGTCGGCGTCCTGGAGGCCGGGCGCCGCTTCACCCGCGCCACCCTGCCCAAGAGCTCCTGGGACCTGAAGAACTACCTGTGGGCCCCGGCCCTCGGCTGCTACGGCATCCAGCGCGTCCACCTGCTCGGCAACGTCATGGTGCTGGCCGGCGCCGGGGTCGGCGGCGGCTCGCTCAACTACGCCAACACCCTCTACGTACCGCCGAAGCAGTTCTTCGAGGACCGGCAGTGGGGGCACATCACCGACTGGCAGGACGAGCTGAAGCCGTACTACGACCAGGCGCGGCGCATGCTCGGCGTCCGCCTGAACCCGACCATGACCCCCTCGGACGTCCACCTGAAGGCCGCCGCCGAGAAGATGGGCGCCGGCGACACCTTCCACCTCGCCCCGGTCGGCGTCTTCTTCGGGGACGGCGAGGACAGCGACGGTACGGCGAAGGCAGCCCCCGGTACCGAGGTGCCCGACCCGTACTTCGGCGGCGCCGGACCCGCCCGCCGGGCCTGCACCGAATGCGGCGAGTGCATGACCGGCTGCCGGCACGGCGCCAAGAACACCCTCACCGAGAACTACCTCCACCTCGCCGAGCGGGCGGGCGCCGTCATCCACCCGATGACCTCGGTCGTCACCGTCACGGAGGATTCCCGCGGCGGCTTCGCCGTCGGCACGCTGCCCACCGACGACAAGCGCAAGGGCCGCGGCCGTACGTTCACGGCCCGGCGGGTGATCGTCGCGGCGGGTACGTACGGCACCCAGACCCTCCTGCACAAGATGAAGGACAGCGGCCTGCTGCCGCTCATCTCCCCTCGCCTCGGCGAACTGACCCGCACCAACTCCGAGGCCCTGGTGGGCGCGCAGACCGACGACCGCCGCTACCGCAAGGCCCACGGCGTGCCGAAGGCCGACTTCACCCGCGGCGTCGCCATCACCTCGTCCGTCCATCCCAACGCCGACACCCACATCGAGCCGGTGCGCTACGGCAAGGGCTCCAACGCGATGGGCAGTCTGTCCGTCCTCCAGGTACCGATCCCCAAGCGCGCGCCGCGCGCCCTCGCCTGGGCGGCCAACTGCGCCCGCCACCCGCTCCTGCTGCTGCGCTCCCTGTCCAACCGCCGCTGGTCGGAGCGGACCATCATCGGCCTGGTCATGCAGTCCCTGGACAACTCGCTGACCACGTACCGCAAACCGGGCGGCCTCGGAAAGGGCCTGCTCACCGCCCGCCAGGGCCATGGCGCGCCCAACCCGCAGCAGATACCGGAGGCCACCGAGGCCGCCGCCCTGCTCGCCCAGGAGATCAACGGTTTCGCGGGCAGCAACATCGGCGAGCTGATGGGCACCCCGCTGACCGCGCACTTCCTGGGCGGCTGCCCGATCGGCGCGGACGCGGACCACGGCGTGATCGACCCGTACCACCGCCTGTACGGGCACCCCGGCATCTCGGTCGTGGACGGCTCCGCGGTCTCCGCGAACCTCGGCGTCAACCCGTCGCTGACCATCACCGCACAGGCCGAACGCGCCATGTCCTTCTGGCCGAACAAGGGCGAGGAGGACACCCGCCCCGCGCCGGGCCGCCCCTACCGGCGGCTGTCCCCGGTGGCACCGCGCCATCCGGCCGTCCCGGAGGACGCGTTCGCGGCCCTGCGGCTGCCGCTGCTGCCGGTACCGGCCGTACCGCCGCGGTCCCAGTAACCCCGCCCTGTCCCGCCTCGCCCCGTCCCGCCCGTCTCAGGCCGCGTCGGCGCCCTTCCGGCGGCGTACGGCGAACACCGTGCCCGCACCGAGCGCGACCGCCGCGCCGCCCGCCAGCGCCAGGGCCGGCAGCCCGGAGGACGCGCCGGTGTCGGCCAGCTTCCCGGTGACCGGCAGCTGGACCTGCTGCTTCTTACCGCCCTGCGGCGCCGGGCGGTTGGGGCGGTGGCCGGGCTTGCCGGGCTTGCCCTGCGCGTCCGGTACGTGGGTGCCCGGCTTGCCGCTGCCCGCGGGCAGGATGGTGAAGTCGTAGTCCATGGCCTCCGAGAAGCCGCACTCGTGGTCCGCGTTCGCGTACCAGCCCACGCTGACCGCGCCGCCGAAACTGGCGGGCGTCTTCGCGTCCGCCTTCAGGCGCAGCCGGGCCTCCGCGTACTCACCGGGGCGCAGCCCGTCGCGGCCACCGAGGGAAGCGAAGAACCCGTCGTTCTCCTCAGCGGCGGGTACCCGCTTCCAAGTCCCCGTCCTGGCGTCGAGCCACTGGAAGGTCAGGTGGTCCGAGACGTCATCGGTGGTCGGGTCCTTCAGGGCATAGACCAGCGCGAAGGCGCTCACGGACGTGATGTGCTTGCCGGAGATGTTGGTGGCGCGGAAGGTGAAGTCCACCCACCCGGAACCGGCGACGATCTTGCTGGGCAGGCCGCGGAGTTCGGTACGGACCGCCCGCTCGCTGGAGTAGTCGGCGCACTCGATCTCGTCGGTCGGGGTGGCCTTGGGGGTGGCCGTCGGCGTGGCGGCCTCGGGCTTCTTGACGGGAGGGGTCTTCTCGGTAGTCGGAGTTTTCCCGGCGGGTGGTGTCTTCCCGGCGGGTGGTGTCTTCTCGTCGGCCGGGCCGGGCGCCGGGGAGGTGGAGGACGGGGTCGTGACCGGCGTCGGCGTGGCGGCGGGTGTGCCGGTCGCGGTGGCCGTCGGGCTCTGGTCCGGCGTTTCGGTGGCGTACGCGGCGGGCGCCGCCAGCAGGGCGGCGGGGGCTATGGCGGCCGTCGCGGAGACGGCGGCCAGGGCGCGGCGGAGCTTCATCGTGAAGACCTCTCGGGACCGAAGTGCCATGAGCACGGCACGAGTTCATGAGACAGGCCGTCGCGGTGGGGCGCGGGGTGGCCGGGCGATTGCAGATACTGACCGGCCATGACCGGAAAAGGTTGCACAATTCACCGCGGAGGATTCACCACTGACCACGGGAGTGCCGCCCGCCACCAGAGGGCGAGGCGCGGCGAAGGGCCCCGGGGCGCCGTCCGCGAGGGGGCGGACGGCTGCGGGGCCCTTGGCTTGCGGCGCCGGCGTCAGGGCAGCGTCGGTGCCGAGGGGGCGGCGCCGGGGAAAGCGCCGCCGCAGGCTTTCAAGTTGTCCGGGGGAGGGTGCCCCGTTGTCCGGGGGGTGGGCGCCCCGCGCGGTCGCGTCGCCCGCCGCCTTCGCGCCGGCGGCCCGGGGCGCAACCGTTCCGACCGGATGCGGCCGGCTCCAAGCGTCCCCGGAACCGGCCGCCCCATCGGATGTGGCCGGGCTGCTGTCCCCTGCTGACCGGCCACAACACCGCAGCGAGGTCCCACGACGCGGGCCGCTCCAAGTCGGCCGACGTCTCATCGCTCCGGCGGATCCGCCCACGGGCGGCGTCTACGCGTAGTCCTGCAGACCGCACCTGGCTGGCGTGGCACCCGGAACAACGAAGCCCGGCGGGGGCCGGTCACGGCGCCGTACGGGTGAGTCGCCGGTCCGCCGGGCGCGCCCGTACGCTGTGCGCGTGCGCCTCGTACGCCGGTCCGCGCGTCCGGTCCGTACGCCCCTCAGACGCGGCCGCGGCACAGCTCCAGCAGCGTCATGGCCAGCGCGGTGCCGGGCCGGCCGAGCTGCCCCCTGTAGTGCTCCAGGATCTGCATCTCGCGCGACAGGTTCACCCGGCGCCCGCCGGAGCCGATGCGCTCGCGCTGGATGACGGCCGAGACCGCCATCCGTTCCTGTACGAGGCCGATGATCCGCCCGTCGAGATCGTCGATCCGTGCCCGGGCATCGGTGATCACACCGGCCGCGGCTTCGGTGCGGGCGCCGGTATCGGTGGTCGCCCGGGGCTTGGCGGGGGCCGCCGGGCCCTTGGCCGCCGGGGCCGCCGTCACCGGGGTACCCGTCGGATCCGTCACGGCCTGGACGCCGTGCACAGCCTTGCCACCGTTCACAGCCTGGACGCCGCTCATACCGCTCATGTCCGTCACTCCTGGGGTTCCGGACCCCCGCAGCCACCGTCCGTACCGCCTCGGCCCCGCCCGCTCCGGTGAAACACAGAGCGCCCCGGGCCTTGTCGGCCCGGGGCGCCTGGGAAGTCGCTCGTCAGTTGATCAAGCAGCACGACCATGGCAGCCGGACGGGCCGGTGCCATAGGTAAAGACGAAGGTCAGCTGCTTGTACATGGCGCTCAGTATGAGCCCGTTAGAATCGAAAGTCCAACCCCTTGCACCACCACCGCCGGAAGGCCGCCGAAGTGCCATCAGCGTCACCTGCTGCCGCCCCCGACGTCGTCCTGGTAGTCGACTTCGGCGCGCAGTACGCCCAGCTCATCGCCCGCCGCGTACGCGAAGCCCGGGTCTACAGCGAGATCGTCCCGTCCACCATGCCGGTGGCCGAGATGCTCGCCAAGAACCCCAAGGCGATCATCCTCTCCGGCGGCCCGTCGTCGGTCTACGCCGAGGACGCCCCCAGCCTGGACCGCTCCCTGTTCGAGGCCGGCGTGCCGGTCTTCGGCATGTGCTACGGCTTCCAGCTCATGGCCACCACCCTCGGCGGCACGGTCGACAACACCGGCGCCCGCGAGTACGGCCGTACCGACCTGCACGTCTCCAAGACCGGCTCGACCCTCTTCGAGGGCACCCCGGCCGAGCAGCCCGTGTGGATGTCGCACGGCGACGCCTGCTCCGCCGCGCCCGAGGGCTTCACCGTCACCGCGTCCACCGACATGGTCCCGGTCGCCGCCTTCGAGAACGACGAGAAGAAGCTCTACGGCGTCCAGTACCACCCCGAGGTGATGCACTCGACGCACGGCCAGCAGGTCCTTGAGCACTTCCTCTACCGGGGAGCGGGCATCGAGCCGGTGTGGACCACCTCCAACGTCGTCGACGACCAGATCGCGGCCATCCGTGAGCAGGTCGGCAGCGCCCGGGCGATCTGCGGCCTGTCCGGCGGCGTGGACTCCGCGGTCGCCGCCGCCCTCGTCCAGAAGGCCATCGGCGACCAGCTGACCTGCGTCTACGTCGACCACGGCCTGATGCGCAAGGGCGAGACCGAGCAGGTCGAGAAGGACTTCGTGGCCGCCACCGGCGTCCAGCTGAAGGTCGTGGACGCCTCCGAGCGCTTCCTGAACGCGCTGGCCGGCGTCTCCGACCCGGAGGAGAAGCGGAAGATCATCGGCCGCGAGTTCATCCGGGTCTTCGAGCAGGCCCAGGCGGAGATCGTCGCCGAGTCCGGCGCGGCCGGCGAGCCCGTGAAGTTCCTGGTCCAGGGCACGCTCTACCCGGACATCGTGGAGTCCGGCGGCGGCACCGGCACCGCCAACATCAAGTCCCACCACAACGTCGGCGGCCTCCCCGAGGACCTGGAGTTCGAGCTCATCGAGCCGCTGCGCCAGCTCTTCAAGGACGAGGTCCGCCGCGTCGGCACCGAGCTGGGCCTGCCGGACGAGATCGTCCAGCGCCAGCCCTTCCCCGGCCCCGGCCTGGGCATCCGCATCGTCGGCGAGGTCACGCGCGAGCGCCTCGACCTCCTGCGCGAGGCCGACGCCATCGCCCGCGAGGAGCTGACCGCGGCCGGCCTGGACCGCGAGATCTGGCAGTGCCCGGTGGTCCTGCTCGCGGACGTCCGCAGCGTCGGCGTCCAGGGCGACGGCCGCTCCTACGGCCACCCGGTCGTGCTGCGCCCGGTCTCCTCCGAGGACGCGATGACCGCGGACTGGACCCGCATGCCGTACGACGTGCTGGCCCGCATCTCCACCCGCATCACCAACGAGGTCGCCGAGGTGAACCGCGTCGTCCTCGACGTCACCAGCAAGCCCCCGGGCACCATCGAGTGGGAGTGACCCCGGTAACCCCTCCGTAGGGCCCACCCCAGGTCAACACCACAGCCGTCGCTCATCAGTTTGAGCGGCGGCTGTGGCGTTTGGGGTAGGCGCCCCGGCCGCACGGGCAACACTGAGGCATGCGAACACCCGTGCCCCCCACCGAGCCCCACCCCGACCCACTCACGCGCCACGAACTCCTCGACGGCACCCGCGTCCCGAGGCCCCCGCAGTCCCTCTTCCACATGCGCGCCACACGGCTCCTGGAATGGCTTCTGCTGGCCCAGGCGCCCGATGCCTTCGACGTCCTCCGTCAGTTCGCCATAGCCCTGGACGAGCGCAACCATCCGGAGCCCGACGTCCTGGTGACCCGGCCCGGAGCGGACATGTCTGCGCAGCAGACCCACCTCGCCCCGCAGGACGTCACGCTGGCGGTCGAGATCGTCTCGGAGGACACCGCCGACCGCGACCGCGAGACAAAGCCCCGCATGTACGCCGCCCACGGCATCCGGCACTTCTGGCGGGTCGAGGAGGGCAGCGAAGGGCTCCCGGTGGTGTACGTCCACGAACTCGACCCCGCGGCCAGGGCCTACGTCCCCACGGGAATCCACCACAACCGCCTCAAGCTCGCGGAGCCCTTCGCCATCGACATCGACCTCACCGCGATCGACCGCCGCCGATGACCACCGGCACCCCCCACCACCCACCGGCCCGCCGGGCCCCGGACAGCTACACCACCCACGACCTGCTGGCGCCGCCCGACATCCCCGCGCACGTGGAACTGATCGACGGGTGCCTGCTGTCCCAGGGGCGGCAGACCGCCTTCCACGGCCTCGTGATCGATCTGCTGCGGGCGGGGCTGTGCCGCACCGTACCGCCCGGGTTGACGGCGCGGTGCCGTATGACGGTGGTGATCGACAAGCGCAACGCCCCCGAGCCGGACCTCATGATCGTCCAGGCGGCGGCCGCACGGAGCCGGGACCAGCTGTGTTTTCACGCGCGTGATGTGCTGCTCGCCGTGGAGGTGGCCCTCCAGCAGTCCCAGGCGCTGGACCGTGACACCAAGCCCCGTAAGTACGCCGACGCGGGCATCCCGCACTTCTGGCGCGTGGAGAACGACGGGCCGGACATGTACCCGGTGGTGCACGCGTTCGCGCTCGGCCCGGCGACGCGCACCTACCACCCCGTCGGCACCTTCCGCGAGCAGCTGGAGCTCGACGCCCCCTTCGGTATCTCCATCGACCTCACCGAGATCGACCGCCTGTGAACGTTGACGCGCGATGACAACCCTCCCATGATGAGTTCCGTATAGCGGTTTATGAAATCCGTCATGCGGAAACAAGCGAGGAGTGTCGCGCAATGAGCATCATCGCCTTCATCGGCCTCGGCATCATGGGCAGCCCGATGGCCGTCAACCTCGCCCAGGCCGGCCACGCGGTGACCGGCTGGAACCGCAGTCCCGGGCGGACGGAGGCGCTGGTGGCGGCCGGTGGGGCGGAAGCGGCGACGATCGCCGGGGCTGTGCGCGACGCCGAGGTCGTCATCACCATGGTGCCCGCGTCCCCGCAGGTCGAGGCGGTCGCGTACGGGCCCGACGGCATCCTGGAGAACGTCCGCCCCGGCACCCTGTTGATCGACATGTCCTCGATCACCCCGCGGACCTCCGTCGAGCTGGCCGCCGCCGCGGCCGAGAAGGGCGTGCGCGTGCTGGACGCACCGGTCTCCGGCGGCGAGGCGGGCGCCGTCGAGGGCGTGCTCTCGATCATGGTGGGCGGGGAGCAGGAGGACTTCGACGCCGCCCGGCCG
Organism: Streptomyces sp. NRRL F-5755; assembly: GCF_001279365.1. Taxonomy (NCBI): domain Bacteria; kingdom Bacillati; phylum Actinomycetota; class Actinomycetes; order Kitasatosporales; family Streptomycetaceae; genus Streptomyces; species Streptomyces sp. NRRL F-5755. Next base: position 81,307 of record NZ_LGCW01000081.1, read on the forward strand.
GTCCTGGAGGCCCTGGGCACCACCATCGTGCGGTGCGGTCCGCACGGCGCCGGCCAGACCGTCAAGGCCGCCAACCAGCTCATCGTCGCCGTGAACCTCCAGGCTTGCGCCGAGGCCGTCGTCTTCCTGGAGAAGTCGGGCGTCGATCTCGCCGCCGCCCTCGATGTCCTCAACGGCGGCCTGGCGGGTTCGGCCGTGCTCACCCGTAAGAAGGCCAACTTTCTCGACCAGGAATTCGAGCCGGGCTTCAAGCTGGAGCTGCACCACAAGGACATGGGCATCGTCACCGACGCCGCCCGCACCGTCGGCGCCACGATCCCCGTGGGCGCCGCCGCGGCCCAGCTCGTCGCCTCGGCCGTGGCCCGCGGCGACGGCGGCCTGGACCACTCGGCACTGCTGCGCGGCGTACAGCAGCTGAGCGGGAGTGGGGTGGGGGAGGGCAAGACCGCGTAGCGGCAGAGACGTTGGGCTGGGGGTGTTGAGCGGTGCCTGGCAGGGTGAGGCCATGCATGAGACGCCCGAGGACATGAAGCGACTGCAACGCCTGCTCGACGACTCGTACGCCGCGGCGGGCCCGTACCTCCGTTCCGTCATCGCGGCCGAGCGCCGCCTGGACGCCGAGGGTGTCGTCGCCGAGATGGGGACCATGCGCGTCATGGCCCTGGCCACGACGACATCCGGCGGTGAGCCTCGGATCGGCCCCGTCGACGGGCTGTTCTACCGGGGCCGCCTGTACTTCTACTCGGGCGTGGGCTCCCTGCGTTTCCGTCACCTCCGTGCCCGCCCTGCCGTCTCGGCCTCGGTCATCGACGGCGAGCGGCTGCAGATCACGGTGCACGGCCGGGCGGCGGAGGTCTTTCCGGCGGAGGACCGCGGGCTGGAGTCTTTTCTGATCGGCGCGTACGGGCGCGAGGCGTGGGAGGACCGCAGGAGCGCCCACTCCTGGGCCCGGATCGAGCCGCACCGGATGATCACCTATCGCGGTCGGTGACTCGGATCGGTGACCCGGATCGGTGGCCCGGATCGGTGACTCGGAATTGCTGCCGCACCCCTGGTCACCGCAACTACCCACGGGTAGCTTCCGCTTCAAGCCAAGCCGGGCCGCAGCCAAGCCAAGCCCCACGCGCGAGGAGGAAGCCCATGCCCCACCCCACCCCGCCCACCCCCATACCCACCGACCAGCTCCGTTTCGCCATGCCGCCGCAGCACGCGACCGTCGAGGAGGAGCGGCGCCACCGTAAGGAGCGTCTGGCGGCGGCGCTGCGTCTCTTCGGGCGGTTCGGGTTCGAGGAGGGGGTGGCGGGGCACATCACCGCGCGGGATCCGGAGTTCACCGACTGCTTCTGGGTGAATCCTTTCGGGATGTCGTTCAAGCACATCACGGTCGGCGACCTGATCCTCGTCAACCACGAGGGCAAGGTCGTCGAGGGCCGCTACCACGTCAACCAGGCGGCGTTCGCGATCCATTCGCAGGTCCACCAGGCCCGCCCGGACGTGGTCGCCGCCGCGCACAGCCACTCCGTGTACGGCCGCGCCCTCTCCACCCTCGGCGAGCTGCTGGACCCGATCACCCAGGACGTCTGCGCCTTCTACGAAGATCATGCCCTCTTCGATTCCTATACCGGGGTCGTCGTGGACGAGGAGGAGGGGCGGCGCATCGCGCTCGCCCTCGGGCCGCACAAGGCCGTGATCCTGCGCAACCACGGCCTGTTGACGGTCGGCGACTCGGTGGACGCGGCGGCCTGGTGGTTCATCACGATGGAACGTTCCTGTCAGGTGCAGCTGACCGCGCGCGCCGCCGGCAAACCCGTACTGATCGATCACGAGAACGCCGTGCACACCCGGGAACAGCTGGGCAACGACCTGGTCGCGTGGATCAACTACCAGCCCCTGTACCAGCAGATCGCCCGCAGCGAGCCGGACCTGTTCGACTGAGACCCCGACCCCCGACCCCCGACCGCACCCGCACCCACACCCACACCCCGACGTCAACACAGCGCCCCCTCATCACTGCCCGTAAACCCTGGCGCACGGCTTCTCGCTCCCTCCCCGTACGGCACAATTCCTGCTCGGTAAGGTGAAGTTGACGACGACTGGTGGTCGGGGCGGAGCGGACGTGTCGGTGGAGACAGCGGGCGGGGCGGCGGGAGCGTCCGGAACGCCCGGAGGGAGCTCGGGGGCGGGAGGGGCCGAAGGGTTCCGGGAGGCCGGAGGGCCGGTGCCCGGGGAGCCCGGTGGGGGCGGCGACTGCACGTGCGGGAAGTGCCCGCGCGGCGCGCGCGAGGGGCATCGCCGGGCGGTGGCCGCGTTCGTGGCGCTGCGCGAGGAGTACGCCGCAGGCCGCGGCGTGCCGGCCGCGCTCGCGCACTCGGCGGGCGCCGCGCGGCAGTGGGTCTCGGACGAACTGGCCCTCTCGGCCCGTACGGTCGCCGAGCGCGCCGCCGCCGAGGGCGCGGCCTGGCTGGACGCCGTGTGGCGGCGCTCGCTGCTGGTGATGTGGTGCGGCCTCGGCGTGCTCCTGCTCGTCCAGGCCCTGACCGCGATCGGCACCGGCTGGACGGTGCAGCGTACGGCGGGCCTGGTCGCCGCGGCGGTCCTCACGCTCGCCCTGACCGGCGCGGCGTGGCGCCACCGCAGCCGCGGCGGCCTGCTCGCACCGCTGGTCGGCGAGGACAACCGGCTCTCGACCTCGCGCACGGTGGCCGCGGGCTGGCTGCTGCTCGTCGCGTACGCCGTCCTCGTACAGGCCGTCCAACTGGCCGTGGTGACGGACGCGGACGCCCGCGCCGCGCACATCGACGGGCTCCAACTCCCGTACGGCGCCGGGCTGCTGACCGTACTGGCGGTCACCTGCGCGGTGGCGGTGCTCGTCCGCCGGGTGGTCGTCGTACGCATCCAGGGACGCCGCCTCCAGAAGGTGCGCGCGGAGCGCCCGCGCGCGGGCGACCTGCTCACGGACGACGCGGGGCGCGCGAGCCTCACCGACACGCAGTACCTGCTGCTGAACGTCGCGGCCGTCTCCTTCGCCCTGGTGCGCCTTTCCCGCGACCCGTCCCGGCTGCCGGACCTGCCGTGGACGTTCGGTGTGATCGTGGTCATCGGGGCGCTCATGTACGTGGCGGGCAAGTACGCGGAGGGCGGCCGTCCGGTCGTCCTGTCCGTCGTACGGGCCCGGGAGCCGGGCGACCTGGCCGCGCCGATCCGTACCGGCGACGACATCGAGATCCGCGGCACCGGCTTCGTACCGCCGGGCGCGCAGGGCCCGGACCTGCTGGCGCGCACCGTCGTACGGATCGGCCCGGTGCACGCCCACGTACCGCTCGTGCCGGTCGCCGGCGGCTTCGGGAACCCGACGGACGGCCTGCTCACCGTGCCCGTACCGGCGGACGTGGAGCCGGGCCGGGTGGAGGTCCGGGTCGTCACGGCGGCGGGCGTGGAGACGAACAGCTACACGATCGACGTACAGGAGTGATCACCCCTCGGGCCACAGGGGTGATTGCGGGAATGACCGAAGGGGGAACGCCGGGGCGCCGGTACTGAACGCCCCGCCCGAGGACATCCGTATCCCTTGCGTAACGCATCGGCGCGGGCACAATCGTCCGCGTCCGGCAGCGACGGAGAGGCGGATGCCATGGCTCACGCGGATCGTGCGGTCGGTGCCGGGCCGGTCGGGCCCGGAGCGGGCAGGGGCGGCGGGCCGCGCGGCGCGATGGCACGCGGCGCGCTGCTGCCGCTGCGGATCTTCCTCGGCATCACCTTCGTCTACGCGGGCCTGGACAAGCTGACCGACCCGGCGTTCTTCGCGGCGAGCGGCACCGGCTCGATCGGCGAGCTGATGCGGCAGATACGGGACACCTCGGCCGTGCCCCAGCTGGTGGACCTGGCGCTCAAGAACCCGGCGAGCTTCGGGTACGCCATCGCGGCGGGGGAGTTGGCGGTCGGCATCGGCACACTGGCCGGGCTGTTCGCGCGCGTCGCCGCGCTTGGCGGCGCGCTGATCTCGCTGAGCCTGTGGCTCACCGTGAGCTGGTCGACCGAGCCGTACTACTACGGCAACGACCTGGCCTACCTGATGGCATGGCTGCCGCTGGTGCTCGCCGGGGCGCCGATGCTGTCCGTGGACGCGGCGCTGGAGGCACGGCGCAGTAGGCAGGGGCGGCAGTTGTTCGGGTAGGGGCGCTGGTCCAGGGCATGCCGGTCCCGATTCTCAGTCCCGTGGCGCGGACGCCCCCGAGCACTGCCGCCGGACCACGCTCCAGACGGCCGCCGTCACACCCGCCAGGCACAGACCCGCCGGTACGGCCAGTACGGGCAGCGCGCCCGGCAGGTCCACCACACCGGCCGCTTCGCACGCGTAGGCACCTCCCACACTGAGCGCGGTCAGGCCGGTGATGAGCCGGGCGGGCTCGAAAGCATGGCGCTTCACTGGTGCTCTCCCTTGTCCTGCGATGACGGCGACGGCGTTGGCGGGGGCGACGACGGCGACGGTGAAGCCTCCGAAGGAGCCCCCCGTTCCACCGCCACCTGTCCCGCCCCCACCTTCAGGTCGAGATCCAGCGTGCCGCGCGGCTTCTCGCCTCCCTTCAGCCCTGTGGCGGGCAGGGTGACGGTCTGCTCCTGGTCGGTCCCGACGTGGAAGTCCTCCGATGTCTCGCCCGGCAGCCGTACGTCACCCAGCCCCACGTCGATGTGCAGCCGCGCCGTGACGCCGTCGGGCACGGTCACTTGGAGCTGCCCGGCGCCGACGGAGGCCCGCGTCCGTACCGTCTGCCCGTTCTTGAAGGGGATGTTGGTCAGGTCCAGCTCCCCGCGTCCGGCCCCGACGTCGTAACTCGGGCGTACGGAAGCGGCGTCCATCGGCACCCACACGCGGTTGTGCCAGTCGGTGGCGACGTTCGGGGGCAGCACCGCGGCGCCCGCCAGCAGCAGGGACGTCAGGATCACCATGAAGACCGTGCCGCCGCCGGTCCGCCCCCACCAGGCGCTGATCACCAGCCCGAGACCGAAGACCACGAGCGCGGCGGAGAGACCGGCGATCAGAACGGTGGACCCCTTGTGGTGCTCGGCCGTGGCACCCCCCGCCGCCACGGCCGCGATCATCGCCAGCAGAAACGTCCAGCCGCCGATCGGCCGGCCCGCCCGCCGCCGCTTGGCCGGAGCGGCGCCCCGCGGCCCCCCGGGGCCGCCCCACGCCGTCGCCCCCGAGGCCCTGCCGCCCGCGCCGTACGCCTGCTCGCGGGTGTACGGCGCGTCGTCCGGCCCCCACAGATAGCCCACGCCGGCCGTCCCTTCCTTGGAGAGCGGGTCCCGCCACCAGGACGGGCCGTTACGGGTGGGCGGCGCCATCGTCTCGGGCGGCGCGTCCGCGACGGCCTGGGCGGACGCCGAGTCCGCCGCCCCGGGCCCGTCCGTCCCGGCCGTACGGCGCTGCCGCGACCAGTACGCCGAACCGCCCACCGCCAGCGCGAGCATGACCGTGAAGGCCAGCACGCCGCGGTTGGCGAGGGAGGTCAGGAAGAAGCCGCAGCCGACCAGCGCGAACAGCAGGGCGGTCAGCGCGGTGCCCTCGACCCGGCCGGACAGCAGCCGGCGCCCCTCGTTCTCGTCCTCGCCCTCCTGCGGGATCAGCAGCCAGGCGAAGCCGTACACGATCAGGCCGATGCCGCCGGAGGCCGCCAGGACGGCCAGCACGATCCGGAAGATCACCGGGTCCAGGTCCCAGTGCCGGCCCAGGCCCCCGCACACCCCGGCGATCACCTTGTGCCGACGGCTGCGGCGCGGGTGCGTCCGCGGCGCCGGGCGGGAGGCGTCGGGGGCCGGCGGATTGTCCGCGGGGCCGGACGCGTCCCCGGCGGGGCCCGTCGTGTTGTCGGCGGGGGCAGCATCGTTCATGCGCCCATGGTGGCAAGCCGCGCGGACCGGCGGCATCCGTGGGAACCCTGGTTGGCCCCTGAGATCATCCGGGGCAGGGGCAGGGGCAGGGGCAGGGGCAGGGGCAGGGGCAGGGGCAGGGGCCTCCGCTCGGCTCAGCCTCCCGACGCGTCGCCCGCGGCATCGGCGTACCGCCGGGCCAGCCGCCCGAACGCCTCCCTCAGCTCACCCGGCCCCGCCACCTCGATATCCGCGTCGAACCTGCCGATGTCGGCGGCCAGCGCGGCCCACGACCAGGCCCCCGACACCAGCCGGCACCGGGACGGGCCCAGCTCCTCCACGACACCGTCACGGATGTACGGGGATACGTCACCGGCGGGCAGCCCGAGGACCACCTCGCCGCGGCAGGGCCGTCCGCCCGGCCCGTCCGAGCCCTGGAAACGCCCGGCGACGAAGGCGGCGACATCGCCTCCCGGCAGGTCACGCGGGGTGAAGCGAGGCCCTGTAGGAGTACGCGGCGCGATCCGGTCCGCCCGGAACGTACGCCAGTCCGCCCGGTCGAGATCCCAGGCGACGAGGTACCAGCGGCCTCCCCAGGTGACGAGGTGGTGCGGCTCTACGCGGCGTACGGGGTGATGGGTCGCGGACGCGTCCGGCACCGACACCGGCGCGTACTCGAACCGCAACTCCTCCCGTGCGTGCACCGCAGCGCTGAGCGCCACCAGCACACCGCTGTCCACCTGAGGGTTCGGCCGCGCCGTCGGCCGCTCGACAGGAGTGACCTGAAGAGTGTCGATCCGGTGGCGCAAGCGCGCGGGCATGACCTGCCGGACGGTGTGCAGAGCGCGCGCTGCGGCCTCCTCGACACCGACCCCTGTGGTGGTGGCGTTCCGGAGCGCTACGGCGAGGGCGATGGCCTGTTCGTCGTCGAACAGCAGCGGGGGCAGCTCCGACCCGGACCCGAGCCGGTAACCGCCGTCGGGTCCCTTGGTCGAGGCGATGGGGTAGCCGAGTTCCCGCAGGCGGTCGACGTCACGGCGTACGGTGCGCGCGCTGACGTCCAGCCGCTCGGCCAGCAGCGCCCCCGGCCAGTCCCGGCGCGTCTGGAGCAGGGAGAGCAGGGCCAGCAGCCGCGCTGAAGTCTTCTGCATGCCCCCATGCTGCCTCCCAATGAGGACACAACCTGTCCGCTATCTCCGCCAAGATGAGCCATGACCAGGCCACGGGACCACCAGGTCACAGCACCAGCCGGCGACCAGGACCGGCCAGGACGCACATGAGCAGGTGACGTACATGACCAGGCAAGGACGCACATGACCGTTCTCGACAACCGGGCCCTCAACCGCGCCACCCTCGCCCGCCAGTTGCTCCTCGACCGCGCCGGCCTGCCGGTCCTCGACGCCGTCGGGCATCTGTGCGGCCTCCAGGCGCAGGAGCCGCAGGAACCGTTCATCGGCCTCTGGTCGCGGCTGCGCGCGTTCGACCCGTCGTCGCTCTCGGACCTGCTGACCGGACGGCACGTCGTCCGTACGCACCTCATGCGCCGCACCGTCCACCTCGTCACCGCCGACGACGTACTGGCCTGGCGCGCCCGCCACGACGCCATGCTGCGCCAACGCGCGCAGGGCGCCTACCGCCGCGAACTCGCCGGGGTGGACCTCGACGAACTCGCCGCCGCGGGCCGCGCGGTCATGGCCGACGGCGCGCCCCGCTCGATGCCCGAGCTGGCCCGGGCGGTCGCCGGGCGGTGGCCCGGGCCGGGGCTGCGGGCGCTGGGGGAGATGCTGGTCGCCGCCCTGATCCCGATGGTGCAGCTGCCGCCGCGCGGCCTGTGGCGTACGAGGGCGGGCGCCCGGTACGTACCGCTCGCCACCTGGCTCGGCCGCGACATCGACCCACCGATCGCCCCGAACGGCGCGGCCCCCAATAGCGCCACCCCTAAAGGCACCACCCCAGCCGCCCCCGACCCCGTAGGCGCAGCCCTGGTGCGCCGCTACCTCGCCGCCTACGGCCCCGCCGCCTCCGCCGATCTGCGCGCCTGGTGCGGCCTCGCCGGGCTCCCGGCCGCGATCGCCGCCGTACGCGAGGAGCTGGTGACCTTCCGCGACGAGCGCGGCCGGGAACTGCTCGACCTCCCCGACGCCCCGCGCCCCGACCCCGATACGCCCGCGCCGGTACGGTTCCTGCCCGCCTTCGACAACGCGATCCTCGGCTACCAGGACCGCGGCCGGATCATCGACGATGCCCACCGCGGCCTTTCGGTCGCCGGTGCCCGCGTCGTCCTGGTGGACGGCCGGGTCGCCGCGACCTGGGCCGTCGAGGACGGCACCGTGACGGCCACCCCGCTGCGCCGCTTCTCCCGGGCCGAGCGCACCGCCGTGACCGAGGAGGGACAGACGCTGGCGGCCTTCCTCTCGGACGGCGAGAGCGACCGTGCGCAGGTCACCGCCTTTTCCGTCTGATCCATGGGCCCGCAACCACAACCACAACCGGCCCATCCGCATCGTGGAAAACCCCCGGTACGCCCCCGGCACACGCCGGGAGACCGCGCCCCGGTCCCCCGGCAGCGCCCGTCGGACGACTATCGTTGCGCCGGACACCTGTATGGGGGAACCGAAGGGGCAAGGGGCACGGCGCGGTGACGGAGGCGGCGGTGGACGACGGGCGGCTGGTCGCCGGGCGGTACCGCCTGGTCGAGGAGATAGGCCGGGGCGGCATGGGCACCGTCTGGCGGTCCTACGACGAACTGCTCGGCCGCCAGGTCGCGGTCAAGCGGCTGCACGTCTCCCCGGAACTGGAGCCCGACGAGCTGGCCCGCCGCAACGAGCGCACCCGCCGTGAGGCCCGGTCCGCCGCCCGTATCAACCACCCCAACGTGGTCAGCGTCCACGATGTCGTGGACGACGCCGGTCTGCCGTGCATCGTCATGGAGTACGTGCCGTCGGTGACGCTCGGCGACGTGATCAAGGAGGCCACGCTCTCGGACGGCGCGGTGCCCCTGGGCGAGGTGGCCCGGATCGGCCGCGGCATGGTCGCCGCGCTGCGGGCGGCGCACTCCGCCGGGGTCCTGCACCGCGACGTGAAGCCCGGCAACGTGCTGCTCGGCGAGGACGGCCGGGTCGTCCTCACGGACTTCGGCATCGCGGTCGCCACCGGCACCTCCACCCTCACCAAGACCGGCGAGCTGATCGGCTCCATCGACTATCTCGCCCCCGAACGGGTCCGTGGCGGCACCCCCGGCCCGGCCTCCGACCTGTGGGCGCTGGGCGCCACGCTCTACCAAGCGCTGGAGGGACGGCCCCCGTTCCGTAAGCTCACGGCGGTCGAGACGGCGTACTCCATTGCTGTCGATCCGCTGGACCCGCCGCGCAATGCCGGTGCGCTGACCGGTCTGATCGAAGCCCTGCTGGCCAAGGAGCCCGCGGACCGCCCCTCGGCCCAGGCCGTGGAACAGGCCCTGCGCGCACCCGCAGCGCACACGGACACCACCGCATGGCTGAGCGGTGCCGGCGCACACGGAGCCGCGGGGGACTCCACCGCCACCACCACGGCCGGTACGACCCCACCGGCCCACGGCGCCCACACGAACACCCCGACCCCGGCCCCGACTCCGCCGTCGGCAACCGGCTCGTACCACTTGGCACCACCGGCTACGGACGGCACGAACGCTACGAACGGCACGGCCACCACCGGCAATACGACCGGCAACACGGCCCCCACCGGCGGATTCACCCCCGCCACCGGCCCCACCGCCCCGGTCGACCACCCGGTCACGGCCCCGGCCACCACCCCGCCCCCCTCCGAAAAGCAGCCCCGCAATCGCCGCCGCACGGTCCTGCTCACCGCCGTCTCCGTGGTCGCCGCACTGGCTCTCGCGGGCAGCACCCTGTACGCCCTCGGCTACTGGCCGGACGGGAACGCGCAGGCGTCCGACAGCCGTACACCGCAGCCCGAGAACCCGTCGCCCGCTCCGTCGAAGCCCCATGCCAAGCCCACCCCGCGGCCGGTCCCGGTGGGCTACCACCGGGTGGCGGACCCGGCTGCCGGTGTCGATTTCCCGCTGCCGAACGGCTGGATCCGCCAGAAGCAGGCGAACGGCTACACCTACCTCAACCCGAACCAGCTGGTCGGCCTGCGCATCGAGTCGCTCGATTTCGCGGGTGTGAATCCGCTTCAGCGCTGGAAGGACAACGAGCGCGCCGCCCTCAACGAGGGCAAGTTCCCCGGCTACCAGCAGCTGCGCATGCAGGAAACGCGTTTCCGCGACCGGCCCGCGGCCCTGTGGGAGTGGAAGTGGTCGGGCAGCAGACGCGAGTTCCGCGCCATAGACCTGGGTTTCGGCCGTCCCGGCGAGAAGGAGTACGCCATCTACCTCTCCGCGCCGGCCACCGAGTGGGACCGGTACAAGAAGGTCTTCGACGATGTCCTGGCCGGCCTGCGGCTGCCGGAGGATCGCGGGCAGGCCGGGCAGGACGGTCAGGCCAAGCAGGGCGATCAGTAGCGGCCGTCAGCCGATCGGGTTCACAAACGTGGCGGGGTGGGTGGCGCCGTCCTGGTGGACGAGCGGGCCCCAGGGCCACTTCAGCGTCAGGGCGGTGGTCTCGTTGGGCGGGGTGACGGCCACGGTCCGCGGC
>NZ_LGCW01000082.1:0-9257 GCF_001279365.1 Streptomyces sp. NRRL F-5755
CTCCCACCCCGCCGGCCGCCGCGGCCGCACCGGCCCCCGCCACCGCGCCCGCCCCGCCGAGCCCCACCGCCGCCGCGGCCCCCTTGACCGCGTATCCGGCGGCGAACCAGCCGATGACGGCGACGGGCAGCACGAGGCGGATGCGCTCGTTGACGTCCGCGACCTCCAGGGCCGCCGTGCGGCACCGGGCACAGTCCTCCAGGTGCTTGCGCAGCCCGCGCTCGGCCCGCATCCGCAGCCCGCCGCGGGCGTACGCGCCGAGCCGGTCGGCGTACCGCGCGCAGTCGCCCTCAGCGGTCAGCGCGCGGTTGACGTGCGCCTGGAGGTACGCCTGCTTCAGCCCCTCGCGGGCGCGGTGGGCCAGTACGGCGGTGGCGTTCGCCGACAGGCCGAGCAGCGGCGCGACCTCGCTCGGCGACTCGTCCTCGATCGTGGTGTGCCACAGCACGGTCTGGTAGTGCTCCGGCAGGCTACGGAACGCCCGTACGGCCATGGACTGCTCGGCGTCGTGCATGGCGCGCACGTCCGCGCCGAGGTCGAGCGTGTCGTCGTCCAGCGAAGCGCCGGCCGCCGACACCGCGAACACCGCGAAGTCCTCGACCAACTGCTCGCGCTTCGCCGTCCTTCCCCAGGTGGCGGCCACCCGGCGCACGGTGGTCAGCAGATAGGCGCGTACGGCCGTGTCCGGGCCGGCGCCGCCGCGCACCGCCTGGAGGGTGCGGGCGAAGACCTCGCCGGTCAGGTCGTCGGCGGTGTGGGCGTCGCGGCAGCAGGTGCGCGCGTAGCGCCGGACCGCGCCGGCGTGGCGGCGGTACAGCTCCTCGTACGCGCTGTCGTCGCCGCCGCGCATGAGGGCGACCAGCTCGCTGTCCGAGGGCTGCGGGCCGGGCGGTTCGGCGGGGGCGTCCCGTGGGGACTGCGGGGGAGGCACGGCCGCTTCGGCAGGGCGCGGCGCCTGTTTGCGGCTCGGTTTGCGGTGGGCGCCCCGGCCCTTCGCTCCCCGCGCGCCCTCCGGCTCGTCCGCCCCGGGCTTCGAGCCGTCCGCGGTACGGCCGTACGGGCCGCCATCCGCGCGGTCGGCGCGCTCACGCTGTGCAGGAACGCTTCGTTCGGCCGGTCCGGGGCGGTGGTCGTCCGCGGCCCGGTCGTGGCGGTCGTGTTCGTCGCCCTCGGCACGCGCCCCGTACGGACGTTTCTGTCCGGGGACTTGAGAGGACCGTGATCCGGCGGCTGCGCCGGCGTCGGCCGGACCGGCCTCGCCGTCGCGCCGTTCGTTCCGCCCGTCCACATCCATCGCCGAGGCCCCCGAACACGCCGTCACTGCGGTAATACCGCGTCAGCGTGCCATAGAGCGGCCCGCGGCTCGTCCGGTGAGCACACCAACCACTCGTCCGGGGCGAGTTCTCCGCCGCGAGCACTGAAGGTCACTCGTACGGGGAATACTTCTTCGGCCTGTACCCGACCGATGCGGTTCGGACCTGACCGGCTCCGGTGCGTACTCGACCGGTCCGGCCCGTGCCCGACGGACGGGTGATCAGCATGTCCGGCTGTACGGCCCGGCCGGCCACCTCACGCTCACGCGGCTGGCCGGACCGTTCACCCGGATGAACGTCTCGCCTCACCCCGCGGGGCGCGAGCGCAGCCCCTCCAGAAGGATTTCCAGCAGGCGGGCCGAGGCGGCCTGCTGCTGGGCCGGGTCCGGCAGGGACGGCGCGCCCGTGGCGATGACGAGCAGCACGTCGGCGACCGTCACGTCGGCCCGCAGCTCGCCCGCCGCGCGGGCCCGTTCGACGAGCTGCCCGACGACCTCCAGCAGCGCCTGGGCGCCGCCGTCCGCCGCGGTCTCGCCGGCCGGAGCGGCCGGTGCCTCCAGCGTGCTGGTGGCGGCCGCGCCGCGCGTGGAGACGCCGTTCGCCGCGGCGCTCGTGATCCCGTTGGGGACCGTCGCCGGGGCGTCCGAGGACTCGGCCTCGGGCGCGCCGCGCTGCGCGACCACGCGGAACTCCGCGGACGCGCCCGGCGGAAGGTCCGCCGGCACCGCTGCCGCGTCGCCCGGGGCCGCCGCGCCGGTACCGCCGTCGGCGTGGACAGCCGGCCGGCCGTCCGATCCGTACGCGGAACGCTGCTGCGGGACCCGCGGCTCACCGGCCCCGGGGCCGCCGGACGCGTCCGTGCTCACCCGCAATATGCTCGGCGGCAGCAGCCGGCCCGCGCCGGAGGCGACGGATGTCCGCAGGAAGCGCGACAGCGCCGACCACGGGTCGTCCTCCTGGCCGAGGGCCGTACGCGCCTGTTCGGTCAGCCGTGAGGTCTCCTCCTCGGCTATTCGCCTGACCAGCACGTCCTTGCTCGGGAAGCGCCGGTAGACGGTCCCCACCCCGACGCGGGCGCGCCGTGCCACGTCCTCCATGGGCGCGCCGTACCCCAGCTCGCCGAAGACCTCGCGCGCGGCGCGCAGGACGTGTTCGAGATTGCGCTGCGCGTCGACGCGCAGCGGTGTGCTCCGGCCGCCGGCTGCGGAGTGCGTGGTGCCGTTACCCCTGGTCTCGGAAGTGGGTGCGGCGGCAGATACGGCAGTCGGCCATTGAGAGCCCTGAATGTGCATAGATGATCCCCCGGTAATGACGTCTCCCCCCGGAGACTCCCCGCCCTGACTGCTGGGGTGTGACGACGTGACGACGAGAGGTTGCACCCCAACGAGGTACGAACATAGTTGAGCCCAGGTCAAGAATGAAGGGGGCAGTTCCGCACAGTCCGTGCACCGATCGGAGTACGGACCCGATCCGCCCCGATTCCGCACCCTCGCACCGTCCGCCACCCGCCATCTGACCTGCGCTCCAGCGAAGGGCGGCGCGGAATCCGGGACTCCGGGCCACCGCACGGAACCGGTCATACATTTCGCCGAGGCTGTGGACAAAGTCCGGCCGCCGGTGCGTCATGGAACAGTGCTGTGTTCTTCCGGGAACACAGTGTCTGGTGGTGGCAAGCCGGTCGGCCGGCGGAGGCAAGCCGCGCGGCCGGCCTTTCGATGTCGCGAGGAGAACCTCTGTGAAGGAACCGGCGCGCATTCTCGTTGTCGGCGGTGGCTACGTGGGGATGTACACGGCCCTGCGCCTCCAGCGGAAACTGCGGGAGGAACTGCGGCGGGCCGCCGTCGAGGTGGTCGTGGTGGACCCCGATCCGTACATGACTTATCAGCCGTTCCTGCCGGAGGCCGCGGCCGGCTCCATTTCGCCCCGGCACGTCGTCGTACCGCTGCGCCGGGTGCTGCCGCACTGCAAGGTCGTCGTCGGCGAGGTGATTGCGCTCGACCACAGCGCGCGCTGCGCCACGGTCGAGACACCGGCCACCAAGGAGGACGGTACGGGCGGTCTTCAACTGCCCTACGACGAACTGGTGCTGGCGCCCGGTTCGGTGTCCCGGGCGCTTCCGGTGCCGGGCCTCGCCGAGGGCGGTATCGGCTTCAAGACCGTCGAAGAGGCCATCGGCCTGCGCAACCACGTCCTGGAGCAGCTGGACATCGCGTCCTCCACCCGCGACCCCGCGATCCGCGACGCCGCCCTGACCTTCGTCTTCGTGGGCGGCGGTTACGCGGGTGTGGAGGCCCTCGCGGAGCTGGAGGACATGGCGCGCTATGCCGCCCGCTACTACCACAACGTCGAGCCCGCGGACATGAAATGGATTCTGGTCGAGGCGACCGGCCGCATCCTGCCCGAGGTGGGCCCGGTGATGGGGCAGTACGCGGTACGGGAACTGCGCGCCCGCAATATCGACGTACGTCTGGAGACACGGCTGGAGTCGTACGAGAAACGCGTTGCCGCCCTGAGTGACGGGGCGCGTTTTCCGGCTCGCACGCTCGTGTGGACCGCGGGCGTCAAACCGCACCCGATCATCGCCGCTTCCGGCCTGCCGCGTACCGAACGCGGACGGCTCAGGTGCACCGCCGCCCTCCGGATCGAGGGCGTCGAACACGCCTGGTCGGCGGGCGACGCGGCGGCGGTGCCGGACCTGACGGCGCAGGGGCCGGCCAGGCCGGACGAGCCGCGCAGGGAGTGCGCGCCCAACGCCCAGCACGCCGTGCGGCAGGCGCGGGTGCTGGCCGACAACGTCGCGGCGGTGCTGCGCGGTGAGCCCGTCGTGGACTACGCGCACAAGTACGCCGGGTCGGTCGCCTCGCTCGGGCTGCACAAGGGGGTCGCGCACGTCTACGGGCGGCAGCTGAAGGGCTATCCGGCGTGGTTCATGCACCGCGTGTACCACCTGAGCCGGGTGCCGACCTTCAACCGGAAGGCACGGGTGCTCGCCGAGTGGACGCTCGCCGGACTCTTCAAGCGAGAAATCGTTTCTCTGGGCTCGCTGGAACATCCGCGCGCCGAGTTCGAGCTGGCGGCGGGCACCGGCCGTCACCACGAGTCGGGTTGACGGCGCGTCGGGAGCGGCCGCCGGGCGTGCCGGGTCGCGTGCGCGCCGCCGGACGGCCGGTCGCGCCGCCATCTGTACGGGCCGCACGGGCCGGTCCTACGACCCGCCGTTCCCATTTCCCGTTCGTACGACGCGCCGAAGCCGGATCACCCGGTCGTACGACCTCCCGGCCCGGTCAACGCGGTGCGCACCGGTGCCCGCACCGCCTGCCGGACCCCCGTCCGTACGGGGCCGCGGGGCGCGGACGGCGGGGTCCCGAGCCGCCCGGCACCCGGAGCCAGGAACTCCACCTGGCGCCTCCGGCGTCTGACGGATGTCAGTCCGGTCGGCCACACTGGACGTGTGACCATGGGTGGGCTCGTATTCGCGAAGAGTGACAATCACGAGGATTCTGGACGTTTGCTGCAATCCGCCAGAGGGCGCCGCGGGTGCCCCCAGCCGACACCGCTCCCCGCGTCCGCCGGGTGGGGCTCCCACCGGCGCGGCCGCGGACGGTCCCCCCGAATCGACGGCCCGATCCCGCGCGACGACGCGAAGTAAGAGGTACACCTCCGTGAACTTCACGCGCTGGAGCGCCCGTCTCCCCGGCACGCAGCGGCGCGGCGCCGCGCGGCCCGACCGTGCCGCGTCCGCGCCGTCCGGGCCCGCCGCCCTGTCCGCGGGCGGCCCGCCGGGCGCGGGCCACGGCGCCGTCCCCGCCGCCCGGGCCGAGCGCTCCGGCCCCGGCGCGGACGGCGACGGCGCGCCCGCCCAGGACCACACCCCCAGCGTGGACGCGCTGTCCGTCCACGACATCCTCGGCAAGGTCCCGGCCCTGGTGGCGGTCGTGTACGGCCCCGAGCACCGCATCGCGTACGTCAACGGCGCGTACGCCACCGTCTTCGGCCCCCGCCCGCCCGGCGCCACCGCGCGCGAGGCCCTGCCCGAACTGGACGCGCTCGGCCTGCTGCCGCTGATGGACCAGGTGCTGCGCAGCGGCCGTCCCCGTACGGTCAAGGCCCGCCGGGTGCCCGGCGGCGCGGGCGCCGACCAGTCCCGCGACGGGTACTACACGTTCACCTGCACGCCCATCGAGGTCGCGGCCAGCGGCCCGGCGCCCGACCCCGAGGTCGCCTGTGTGGCGCCGCACAAGGGCGTGCTCGTCTTCGGCGCGGACGTCACCGACCAGGTCGAGTCCACGGAACGGCTGCGCGCCGCCGAGGCACGCCAGCGCGCGGCGGCCGTGACGCTCCAGCGGTCCCTGCTGCCCCAGGAGTTGGAGCAGCCGGACGATCTGCGGGTGGCCGCGACGTACCAGCCGGGCGGCACGGACGCCGCGGTCGGCGGCGACTGGTACGACGTCATCACCCTCGGCGCGGGGCGTACGGCCCTGGTCATCGGCGACGTCATGGGGCGGGGCGTGCGCGCCGCGGCGGTCATGGGCCAGCTGCGTACGGCGGTCCGTGCGTACGCCCGCCTCGACCTGCCGCCCCATGAGGTGCTCCAGCTGCTGGACGGGCTGGCCGCCGAGATCGACGCCAGCCAGATCGCCACCTGCGTCTACGCGGTCCACGACCCCAACGAGGGCCGCCTGGTGTACGCCTCGGCCGGCCACCTCCCCATCCTGGTGCGCGACGCAGAAGGCACGGTCCACCGCGCCGCCGAGCCGACCGGCCCGCCCCTGGGCACCGGCGGCTGGCTGCACACCTCCGGCAGCGTCCCGCTGGGCCCCGGTTCGGCCGCCGTCCTCTATACGGACGGCCTGGTCGAGCGCCGTGACAAGGACATCGACCACGGTGTGGAGGCGTTGGAGCGGGCGTTCGCGGGCGCGACCGGAGCGCCGGACATCATCTGCGACCGCCTGCTGCGCGCGCTCGGCATTTCCACGGACCACGACGACGACGTGGCCGTCCTGGTCCTCCAGCACCCGGCCCGCACGGGCCATGACGCCGAGCTGTTCCACAACGCCGCCCTCGAACTGCACGGCGGTACGGAAGCGGCGCCCCGTGCCCGTGCCTTCGCCTCCGGCGTGCTCGCTTCCTGGCGCTTCGCCCCGGAGCTGCACGACCTCGGCGTCCTGGCCGCCAGCGAACTGGTCGCCAACTCGCTCCAGCACGGCACCCCGCCGATGCGGCTGCGGCTGCGCCGTACGGACCGCCGACTGATCGTCGAGGTGACCGACGGCGACGACCACCTGCCGCGGCGGCGCCGGGCCGAGCCCGTGGACGAGGCGGGCCGCGGCATCTCGATCATCGCGACGATCGCGTCGGCGTGGGGCTCCCGGCGGACGCCGGGCGGCGGCAAGGCCGTGTGGTGCGAGTTCGCGCTGCCGCGCGAGTCGGGGGAGTAGGGGACGGGCGGTACGAGCGCGCGTGCGCGTGACGGAAGGGCCGGGTCCTGCCTGGAGCGGCAGGACCCGGCCCTTCCGGAGTCAGTGGGGGCCGGCCCGTCGGCCGGACCGGCCCTCGTACGCACGGCTTACGTCACTGCTGTCTCTTCGCGGCTCACGCCACCGCTGTCACGGACTCGCGTCGCGGCGCCGCGACGTCGGCCGGGGCGTCCGCCTCCGTGTCCGTACCGGCTGGGGCCTCCGGCGTGAAGGCCCGGACGTGCGGGTTGTCCTGCGCCGGGGTCAGCATCCGGCCCAGCCGCAGGGCCAGCGCCGTGACGCCGACGGTGCAGAGCACCAGCATCCCGATGTACGGGGCGGACATCCCGTGGCCCACCATGAGGGCGCCCACCGCCGGGCCGACCGCCAGCGCCAGCTGCTTCACCAGGGCGAAGACCGAGTTGTACTGGCCCACCATCGAGGCCGGCGCCAGGTCCGCCACCAGCGGGGCGACCGTCGGCGAGAGCATCGACTCCCCTATACCGAACAGGGCGTAGGTGGAGATCAGCAAAGTGGTGGCGACCGCGTGGGCACCGTGCACCAGGCCGGACAGTCCCGCAGCGAGCCACGCCACGGTCCAGATCAGCCCGACCACGGCCATCACCCGGCTGCGGCGCCGCCGCTCGACCAGCTTCAGCACGACGAACTGGGCCGCCACGATGGCCGCGGTGTTGGCGGCCAGCGCGATGCCGAGCGTGGACGGTGAGATCCGCGTGACCTCGGTGGCGTACGCCGCGAGGCCCGACTCGAACTGTCCGTAGCAGGCGAAGAACAGCACGAAGCCCAGCAGGCACAGCCACATCATCCGGCGGTCGGCGAACAGGGCGCGCCAGGCACCCTTGGCCCGCGCCTCGCTCGGCACCGGGTCCGCCACCCGCGGCGACCGCGGCAGCCGTACGGTGGCCACCGCCGCGCCCAGGACCAGGAACATCACGGCCTCGATCGCGAACAGGCGCACAAAGCTGCCGGGCGCCGTCTCGTCCACCAGCAGGCCGCCTATCAGGCCACCGATGCCCAGACCGAGGTTGTTCAGGAAGAACTGGGTGGCGAAAGCGCGCGACCGGGTGACCGTCGTCGAGCACCACACGATCATCGTCGCCAGGGCCGGCTGGATCACCGCGATACCGGCGCCGAGTGCGATCGCCGAGGCGATGACCAGGGGCTCGGTGGTGGACAGGCCCAGACCGAGTGACCCGACCGCGGCGGTTACGGCACCCACGACGGCCACCGGCAGCGGACCCCGCCGGTCGATCGCCCGACCGGTCAGGGGCAGCACGACGAGCGCGGCGACGGCGAGCATCGCGAGCACGACACCGGCCGTACTCGCGCCCAGGTCTCGCACCTTCGCCACATAGACGTAGAGATACGGAACCGTGAAGCCGTTGCCGAACGCGCTCAGCGCGTTGCCCAGCTGGATCCGGCGCAGCGCGGCGCCCATCGCGGTGGTCACACTCACCTGCCTAGGTCAGATCGGAGGGGACTGGACAGTCACACCCTGAAGACTTCAAAGCTAAAGTTCGAAGCTAAAGAGTACATGGCGAAGGACTTCAACGCCAATGAGGTCCGTGTCATACTTCCCGGCATGCCTGAGCCCTCAGATACGGCGGCCGGCCCCGCGGAACCGAGCCTCGAGCAACAGATCGCGGCCTACCAGCGAGAGTTCCAAGACCTGGACCCGCAGGTGGAGCAGGTCGTCTCGGCACTGCAGCGCCTCAACCGCCGGATGAACGTCGCCTACGGGCGGCAGACCGCCGCCCTCAGCATCAGCAACGCCGAGTGGGAGGTGCTCAAGGCCCTCGTCGTCGCGGGGGCGCCCTACCAGATGGGTCCCGGTGAACTCGCCAAGCGCCTCGGCCTCACACCGGCCGCCATGACCCACCGCATCGACCGCATGGCGAGCGAGGGGCTGGTCACCCGGGAGCGGGACGAGGCCAACCGCGTACGGGTGATCGTCGAGCTCACCCAGGAGGGCCGCGAGAAGTGGGTCGAGGCGATGCGCATGGCCTCGGTCTTCGAGGAGGACCTGCTCCAGGACCTCTCTCCCGAGGAGCGCGGTCAGCTCGGCGAAATGCTGACCCGTCTGCTGTGCCGCGTCGAGGACGCCCAGCCGGACGCGGACGGCCGGCTGACCGATCTGGACTGAGCCGGTCGGGTTCGAGCCGGTCGGGTACGCGCCGTTCGAGCGCGAGCCGTTCGGGTACGGCCGGAGGTGGCTTCCGGCGGGTACGGGCGGCCGTATGGGGCGGTTGACATGGCCCGCTCCCGTACGTAGTGTTCTTCGAGTTGCCATGGAGCTGTAACGGTTCTGCGGCAGCCTCTCGCGCCGCACCGGCGGCACAACCACTACCAGCACGACTCCCGAACGGGGCGGATTTCGGCATGCCGGAATTCCGGCCCACCGACTCGATTATGAGCCGGACGGGAAAAGCCGCTAAAGTAGTGATCACGCCGGAAGGCGCGAACAACC
>NZ_LGCW01000083.1:0-9087 GCF_001279365.1 Streptomyces sp. NRRL F-5755
CCGTGCCCCGCCGGGGCACCCCCGTGCCCCCGCCAATGCCCCCGCCTCTGCCCAGCCGCGCGCCGCCCCCGTCCGCGGACCTGAGACAATGACTGCCATGGCTCTCGATCGTCCGCGTGTACTCTCCGGGATTCAGCCCACCGCCGGCTCCTTCCACCTCGGCAACTACCTCGGCGCCGTCCGCCAGTGGGTGGCCCTGCAGGAGTCGCACGACGCCTTCTACATGGTGGTGGACCTGCACGCGATCACCGTCCCGCAGGACCCGACGGCGCTCCGCGCGAACACCCGGCTCGCCGCCGCCCAGCTGCTGGCCGCCGGTCTCGACCCGGAGCGGTGCACGCTCTTCGTCCAGAGCCACGTCCCCGAGCACGCCCAGCTCGCCTGGGTCATGAACTGCCTGACCGGCTTCGGCGAGGCCAGCCGGATGACGCAGTTCAAGGACAAGTCCGCCAAGCAGGGCGCCGACCGCACCAGCGTCGGCCTGTTCACGTACCCGATCCTGCAGATCGCCGACATCCTGCTCTACCAGGCCCACCAGGTCCCGGTGGGCGAGGACCAGCGCCAGCACATCGAGCTGACCCGCGACCTCGCCGAGCGCTTCAACGGCCGCTACGGCGACACCTTCACCGTCCCGGCGCCGTACATCCTCAAGGAGACCGGCAAGGTCTACGACCTCCAGGACCCGGCGGTCAAGATGAGCAAGTCGGCCTCGTCGGTGAAGGGGATCATCAACCTGCTCGACGAGCCCAAGACCTCCGCCAAGAAGATCAAGAGCGCGGTCACCGACACCGACACGGTGATCCGCTACGACGCCGAGGCCAAGCCGGGCGTCTCCAACCTGCTGACGATCTACTCCACGCTCACCGGCGAGTCCATCGCCGACCTGGAGAAGAAGTACGAGGGCAAGATGTACGGCGCCCTCAAGACCGACCTGGCGGAGATCATGGTCGAGTTCGTCACACCGTTCCGGGACCGTACCCAGGAATATCTGGACGACCCCGAGACGCTGGACTCGATCCTGGCCAAGGGCGCCGAGAAGGCGCGCGCGGTGGCCGCCGAGACGCTGGCCTCGGCGTACGACCGGATCGGGTTCCTGCCCGCCAAGCACTGACCGGCCGGGCCGGGGCCCGGGCGCCCCGGCCCGCCCGCGTACCAGGGCCTTCGGTCCCGGATGCGGCGGGACCGAGGACGGTCGCCGCGGGGACGGCCCACCCGGCACACTGGCATCCGGGGTACAACGACAGCTTCAGGAGGGAGAACGCAGTGGGGACCGTAACGCTCGGCGTTTCGATCGCGGTCCCGGAGCCGTACGGCAGCTTCCTCCAGGAGCAGCGTGCGGGCTTCGGCGACCCGCACGCACACGGCATCCCCACGCACATCACCCTCCTGCCGCCCACCGAGGCCCGCGCGGAGGACCTGCCCGCCATCGAGGAGCACCTCGCCGAGGTCGCCGCCGGCTTCGCGCCCTTCCGGCTGCGCCTGGAGGGGACGGACAGCTTCCGGCCGTTGTCCCCGGTGGTTTTCGTCAAGCTGGCCGAGGGCGAGGCGGAGTGCACCGCCCTCCAGGAGCGGGTGCGTGCCGCGTCCGGACCCTGCGCGCGCGAACTGCAGTTCCCGTACCACCCGCATGTGACCGTCGCGCACGGCATCTCCGAGGAGGCCATGGACCAGGCGTTCGTGGCGCTGAAGGACTTCGAGGCCGCCTGGACGATCGACGGGTTCGCGCTCTACGAGCAGGGCGCGGACGGCGTGTGGCGGCTGGAGCGGGAGTACCCGTTCGGGGCGCCCGCCGCCGGGGTGCCGCGCCAGGCGGATCTGTCGCGGCCGCCTACGCCCACCTGCTAGCGGGCCGGGCGCCCGTCGGCGCTCATACCGGCAGTCGCCGGAAAATCGCCCGTGGCATATGCCGCAGGACAGCCATCACCGGCCGCAGCGCCCCCGGCACCCACACCACCTCGCTCCGGCGCCGCAGCCCCGTCCCGACCGCCTCCGCGACCGCCTCCGCCGTCGTGGCCAGCGGCGCCGGCTTCATTCCGGCCGTCATCTTCGTCCGTACGAACCCGGGCCGCACCACCATGACGTGCACACCCGTCCCGTACAGCGCGTCCCCCAGCCCCTGCGCGAACGCGTCCAGCCCGGCCTTGCTGGAGCCGTAGACGAAGTTCGAGCGCCGCGCCCGCTCGCCCGCGACCGACGAGAGCACCACCAGCGAACCGTGCCCCTGGACGCGCAGCGACCGGGCGCAGACCAGGCCCGCCGAGACGGCGCCGGTGTAGTTGGTCCCCGCGATCCGCACGGCTTCCGCCGGCTCCGCCTCGGCGCGCTCCTGATCGCCCAGTACGCCGAAGGCCAGCAGCACCACGTCGATGTCGCCCTCGGCGAAGACCTTGCCGAGGGCTTCCTCGTGGCCGCCGGTGTCCAGCGCGTCGAAGGGCACCGTACGTACCTCGGCGCCCAGCGAACGCAGCTGCCCGGCCGCGTCCTCCAGGGCGGGGGAGGGGCGGCCCGCCAGCCAGACCGTACGGGCGCGGCGGGCGATCAGGCGGCGGGCGGTCGCCAGGGCGATCTCGGAGGTGCCGCCGAGGATCAGGAGGGACTGGGGGGAGCCGAAGGCGTCTTTCATGCGCTTTCCTTTCGGACGATTTCCTTTCGGAGGGGGGCCGGTCACAGGGCGAGGCGGCGCGAGAGGTCGGACGTGAAGACCCCGCGCGGGTCCAGCCGCTCCCGCAGCTCGCGGAACTCCGGCGCCCGCGGGTACATGACATCGACCAGCTCCGGCCGCAGCCGGGCGTCCTTGGCCAGGTAGACCCGCCCGCCCGCCGCGGCGACCGCCTCGTCCAGCTCGTCCAGGAAGGCACCGAGCCCCGGCAGCCCGGCCGGGATGTCCAGGGCCAGCGTCCAGCCCGCCGCCGGGAACGACAGCCACCCGGAACCGCCCGCGCCGAACCGTTTCAGCACCGCCAGGAACGACGGACAGCCGCGCGCCGCGATCCGCTCCACGATCCGCCGCAGCGTCTCCTCCTCCCCGTGGCCCACCACGAACTGGTACTGCACGAAGCCGCCGCGCCCGTAGACCCGGTTCCAGTGCGGCACCCCGTCCAGCGGGTGGAAGAACGCGGAGATCCGTTGCAGCTCCCCGGTCCGGCGGCGGGGCGCCCTGCGGTACCAGAACGCGTTGAACAGCCCCACCGACCGCCGCCCGAGCAGCCCGTCCGGCAGGCCGCGCGGCGCGGGCGGCAGGCGTCCAGGGCGGAAGGCCAGCGGGGCCCGGCGAGCGCGCGCGGGCAGGGCGTCCAGCGGCGCGTGGTCGCCGCGGGTCAGCACCGCACGGCCGGTCGCCGCGCCGTGCGCCAGCAAGTCGATCCAGGCGACGGAGTAGCGGTAGCGGTGATCGGTGGCGGACAGCCGCGCCAGCAGGTCGTCCAGGTCCGCCGCGCGCTCGGTGTCGACCGTCATCAGCGACGTCTGTACGGGCACGAGCCGGACCGCCGCCGCGAGCACCACGCCGGTCAGCCCCATGCCCCCGGCGGTCGCGTCGAAGAGGTCCGTGCCGGGCCGTACCGTACGCACCGCGCCGTCCGCCGTGAGGAGTTCGAAGGACCGCACGTGCCGGGTGAAGGAGCCCGCCACATGGTGGTTCTTGCCGTGGATGTCCGCGCCGACCGCGCCGCCGACCGTCACGTACCGCGTCCCCGGCGACACCGGCACGAACCAGCCCAGCGGCAGCAGCACCTCCATCAGCCGGTGCAGGCTGACCCCCGCCTCGCACTCCACGACGCCCGCCTCGGCGTCGATGCGGCGGATACGGTCCAGGCCCGTCATGTCCCAGACGACGCCGCCCGCGTTCTGCGCCGCGTCCCCGTAGGCGCGCCCGAGCCCCCGGGCGATCCCGCCGCGCGCCCCGCACGCCCGCACCGCCGCCACGGCCTCGCCGTACGAGCCGGGGCGGACCAGCCGCGCGGTGGTGGGGGCGGTACGGCCCCAGCCGGTGACGGAGGCGGTACGGGAGCCGGCCGGGCCGGTGGACGACGCCATGCCGCGACCGTAATGCGGCGGATGCGTTGATCGCCCGGCTTCCCGGCCGCCCCCGCACGAAAAGAGTGATTAATGGGGTGGATGGGCTAATCGCGGCGACACGGCACACCCGTCCCCGGAGAGTCGGAAGCGGAGCCCCGAAGGGCTTGAGGGATAGGTGCCGGGCGGACCGTACGAAGCGGGCGGTCCGCCCGGCGAGCCGGCCCGATACCGGATCGAGGTGACCCCGCTGTCCCCGGAAGAGATGGATCACCGCCTGCTCGCCGCACTGCGCGCCTGCGGATCCGACGCGCGGATGGCCGCCGTCGCCCGCGCCCTCTCGCACGGCGGCGAGCACGGAGCGCTCTGGCTCGCCGCCGGGCTGGCGGGCGCCGCGGCCGACCGGCCACGGCGCCCCGCCTGGCTCCGCGGCACGGCCCTGAGCTGTGGAGCCCATCTGCTGAGCATCGGCCTCAAGCGCGTCGTACGCCGCCGGCGCCCCGCGCTGCCCGGCCACGCCCCCCTCGTACGCACCACGAGCCCGCACTCCTTCCCCAGCGCCCACGCCGCCTCCGCCACCGCTGCCGCCGTCACCCTGGGCGCACTGCGGCCGGTGGGCGCCGGCCTGTCCGCGCTGGCCGTGGCGATGTGCCTGTCGCGGCTGGTCGCGGGGGTGCACTATCCGTCGGACGTGGCGGCGGGGGCGGTGGTGGGGGTGCTGGTGGCGGGGCTGGGAGACGTACGGGGGATTGGCGCGCTCATGGCGAGCGCGGGCGGCGCGCGGGTTCAGGGCGTACGCGGGGAGCGGACGTGACCGAACGCGCCACCCTCCTGGAGGAGCCGCCGCACGGCCCCGGAGTGGCCACCGCGCCGCCACCCGGCCCCCGGGCCCGCGCGCTCGGGCTGCCTCGCGGCCTGCTGCGCACCGCCCGCCCGCGCCAATGGGTCAAGAACGTCCTGGTGGCCGCCGCTCCGGCCGCCGCGGGCGATCTCTTCCACCATCAGACGCTCCGCCAACTCCCGCTCCTGTTCCTCCTCTTCACCGCCGCCGCGTCCGCCGTCTACCTGATCAACGACGCGCGAGACGCCACGGCCGACCGTGCGCACCCCGACAAGTGCCGCCGCCCGGTCGCCGCGGGCGAGGTCCCCGTACCCGCCGCCTACGCCGCCGGCGCCCTGCTCGCCGCCCTCGTCCCGGCCGCCGCGGCCGTGCTGTGCAACCCCGCCACCGCCGCTCTGCTCGGCGCGTACCTCCTCATGCAGCTCGCCTACTGCGTCAGCTGGAAGAACGTCCTGGTCGTCGACCTCGTCGTGGTCACCGCCGGCTTCCTGCTGCGCGCCATGATCGGCGGGCCCGCGCTCGGCATCCCGCTGTCCCGCTGGTTCCTGATCACCGCAGGCTTCGGCGCGCTGTTCATGGTCGCCGCAAAGCGCTACTCCGAAGCGCTCCGCATGGCGCGCGAGCAACGTACGGACAAGGGGGAGACCCGGGCCCTGCTGCGCGAGTACAGCGACGGCTACCTGCGCTTCGTATGGCAGCTGGCGGCCGGCGGCGCCGTCCTCGCGTACTGCCTGTGGGCCCTGGAGAGCGGCGGCACCCCGGCCGGCGTCCTGCCGTGGCGCCAGCTGTCCATGATCCCGTTCATCCTCGCCGTCCTGCGCTACGCGGTCTTCGCCGACCGGGGCACCGCCGGCGCGCCCGAGGACGTCGTGCTGCGGGACCGCCCGCTGGCCGTCATCGCACTGGCGTGGACCGTCCTGTACGCGATGGCCGTCGCGGACGTATGACGGGGGCGAGCGCCGCCGCGATGACCACCGGCCCCGCCCCGCCCGGCAGCCCGCACCGGCCGCCGGGCCGCCGCCTGCGCGCCCTCGCCCCCGAGCTGCTCGGCTTCGCGGTCGCCGGCTCCTTCGCGTACGCGGCCGACCTGGCCCTCTTCGTCTGGCTGCGCGGCCCGGCCGGGCTCGACCCGTTCATGGCCAAGTCGCTGTCCTTCCTGGCGGGCTGCACCGTCGCGTACGCCGGAAACGCCATCGGCACCTACCGCGCCCGTACCCGCCCCGCACCACCCCCGTACGCCCGGCGCGCAGCCCGCACCCCCGCCCCCGTACGCATCCGCCGCTACGCCGTCTTCCTCGCCGTGAACCTCGCCGGCGCCCTGGTCCAGCTGACCTGCCTCGGCGTCTCGCACCACCTGCTCGGCCTGACCTCCGCGACCGCCGACACCGTCTCGGGCGCGGGCGTCGGCATGGCGCTGGCCACGTGCCTGCGTTTCTGGGGTACCCGGACGCTGGTCTTCCGCCACGCGGGCGACATACCTGTGCAGATGGTGTCGAAGGCTGACGAAGGGTAGGGGGGAACCATGGATTGGTTGAGCAAGCTGCCGGTCATCGGTCCGATGGTGTCCTGGCTGATGACGACGCACCTCTGGCGGGCCTACGAACGCATGGGGCAGGTGCACTGGACCCGGCTGGCCGCCGCGATCACGTTCACCAGCTTCGTCGCGCTCTTCCCGCTGCTGACGGTGGCCGCCGCGATCGGCGCCGCGCTGCTCAGCGAGCGGCAGCTGCACGATCTCCAGAAGAAGATCGCCGAACAGATCCCCGGCATCTCCGGCCAGCTCGACCTCGGCGCCCTGGTCGAGAACGCCGCCACCGTCGGCGTCATCGCCGCCGTGGCCCTGCTCTTCACCGGCGCCGGCTGGGTCGACTCGATCCGCGACTGCCTGCGCGCCGTCTGGGAGAAGGAGGACGAGGACACCAACGTCTTCGTCGCCAAGCTCAAGGACGTCGCCCTCCTCCTCGGCCTCGGCGGCACTGCTCTGGTCTCCCTGGCCTGCTCCGGCTTCGCCACCGCCGCGGTCGGCAAGGCGGCCGAAGCCCTCGGCCTCGCGGAAGGCGGCGTCGGCAGCGTCCTGCTGTCCGCTGCCGGCTTCTGCATCGCCGTCCTCGCCGACTTCCTGCTCTTCGCCTACGTCCTGACCAAGCTGCCCGGCGTCCACCCGCCCCGCCGCGCCGTCGTCACCGCGGGCTTCATCGGCGCCATCGGCTTCGAACTCCTCAAGCTCCTCCTCAGCGGCTACCTCAAGGGCGTCGCCGCGAAGAGCATGTACGGCGCCTTCGGCACCCCCATCGCCCTGCTCCTGTGGATCAACTTCACCGCGAAGCTGGTCGTCTTCTGCGCGGCGTGGACGGCGACACAGCGGTGCGGTCCGGAGGCGGAGGGGAAGGCGCTGGATTGTGATGCGGGGAAGGAGGGGGAGCGGCCTGAGGCGAAGACCGCTGCCGACAAGTCCGAGGGCTCGGGGGCGACGGCGTCGTAGCGGGCGTACGGGCTGGCCGCGCGGCCGTACGGTCTGGGCGTACGGGCTGGCTGGCGGTTATACGGTCTGGGCGTACGGGCTGGGCGTACACCCCGTACACCCAGCTCCACCGCCACCAACCAGACTTTCTCGCTACTTGCCGCTGCCCCCACGCCGCGGCCAGCGCCGACGCACCACGAACGCGACGCCGCCCAGCACCACCAGCAGCCCGCCCGCGATCGCCGCCGCGGTCCACACGCCGCCGGCCCCGCCGGACGAGTCCTCCAGCGCGCCCCGTGCCTTGTCGCCGCTCAGCTTGCCGCCCGCGCGCGCGTCGCCCTCCTCGCTCTTGGGCCCGACCAGCCTGCCGACCGGCTCGACCTTGTCGGCCGCCGCGAAGCCCCAGTCGAAGAGCTTGGCCGTCTCCTTGTACGCCTCGTTGTGTTCCTTCTTCTCCGGGTTCATGACCGTGACGAGCAGCTTGCGGTCGCCGCGCTGCGCGACGCCGGTGAAGGTGGAGCCCGCGTTGGTGGTGGAGCCGTTCTTCACGCCCGCGATACCCGGGTACGGCTTGACGTCGTAATCCCCGCTGAGCAGCCGGTTCGTGTTCTGGATGCCGAACGATCCGCGCTTGCCGTCCTTGACCTCGCCCGGGAACTGCGCGCTCACCGTGGAGCAGTACTCCCGGAAGTCCGCGTTCTGCAGCCCGGCGCGGGCGAACAGGCTCAGGTCGTACGCGCTCGACACCTGGCCCGGCGCGTCGTAGCCGTCCGGCGTCACCACATGCGTGTCCGTCGCGTTCAGCGCCTCGGCCTGCTTCTGCATCTCCTGCACGGTCTTGGCGGTACCGCCGTTCATCGCGGACAGGGTGTGCACGGCGTCGTTGCCCGAGCGCAGGAAGACCCCCAGCCACAGGTCATGGACCGTGTAGCTCTGGTTCTCCTTTATCCCCACCAGGCTGCTGCCCGAGCCCATGCCCGCCAGGTCGGCCGGCTTGACCGTGTACTTCTGGTTCTTGGGGAACTTCGGCAGCACCGTGTCGGCGAACAGCATCTTCAGCGTGCTGGCCGGCGGCAGCTGCCAGTGCGCGTTGTGCGAGGCCAGCACCTTGCCGCTCTCGGCGTCCGAGACGATCCAGGAACGCGCCGTGAGGTCCGACGGCAGCTTGGGCGCCCCCGGCTTGAGCTGCACCTGCGTACCGGCCTGCCCCAGCCGGTCGCCGCCGACCTTCGACATCTCGGCGGGCGGCGCCGGAACCTGCGGCTTGCCGTCCTTCGGCTTCTCGTCCGCGTGCGCCGGGGCGGCGAACAGCAGCGGCGGCAGCAGTACGGCGGTGCCGGCCAGCGCGGCGGTCGTACGGGTGAGCGCGCGGCGTACGGTCCGGGTGTTCCCGGGGGCCGCGGCGGTCGGATGATCGGCAGAAGTGGTCGGCACGTCGGTGAACGTACCCGTCGGCGCAGGTGCGGGGGACACCGCCCCACGGAAGAGTGCCCCCGCCGACCGCCGGATGGAGCCGCCGCCCATACTGGATTCCATGAAGCTCTCTCGCCCCGTCTCCTGGTTCCTGCTCGCCTTCGGGGTATGGAGCTGGTTCATCTGGATCACTTTCGCCAAAAACCTGTGGAAGGACGGGAGCGGCCTCGCCTTCGACGACGCGGGTGACCCGACCGCATACTTCTGGGTCCATCTCGCGCTCGCGGTGACGTCCTTTCTCTTGGGGACGGCAATCGGCATCATCGGGTTCCGGGGCGTACGCGCCCTCCGCGGCTCC
>NZ_LGCW01000084.1:0-8804 GCF_001279365.1 Streptomyces sp. NRRL F-5755
GTTGTTCGGGGGCGGGTCTCGTTGGATTGGATGGTCCAGTCGGGGGCGAGGAGCTGGGCTATCTCGTCGGGTCCGTAATAGTCGGCGGGGTCGAAGCCGTCTTCCGGGCGGGGGGTCAGGCCGCCCAGGTCGTGGCTGACGAAGAGCAGGGTGCCGCCGGGGGCGACGGCCTTCAGCAGGCCGCGTAGCGCGGTGTGGTCCGGCTCGCGCCGGAGCGGAAAGTACTGGACGGACACCAGGTCGAAGGCGTCGGCCGGGGGCGGTGCCGCGGTCAGGTCGGCACGGGCCCACGCCACCCGGTCGGCGCGGTCCACGGCCGCCGCGGCGGCGCGTCGCAGCGCGACCTGGGAAATGTCGACCGCGGTGACCTGCCACCCACGCCGGGCCAGCCAGAGCGCGTCGGCGCCCTCACCGCACCCGACATCGAGCGCCTGCCCGGGCGGCAGACCGGTGACCTCGCTGACGAGGACGGGGTTGGGCGCGCCGCTGAACACCTGGTCGCGGCTGCTGTACATCGCGTCCCACGACTGGGCGCTCGGCCCGGGGACGGGCCCGGAATGCTGGGTCATCATGACCACCTCCGCGGCCAATCTCCCGCTCCCCGCCACGAACCCGCAAAGTTCTTTGCGGAAACCGCAAAACGGGGTGGCTGGGCGGGGGTGCTCAGGGGGCGCTTGGGGCGCTGCGCGCGCGGTTACGGGATCCTGTGACGTGAGTGTCCAGGTACCGGACGAGGAGCAGCGCGTCCTCCGGGTCGTCGGCCCGGAAGGCGACGCGACGGATCAGGCCCACCGAGTCGAGCGCGACGCCCTCGCGGGCCAGGACGTGGACGAGGGTGAGGAAGGCCGACCGGGCATTGCCGTCGTCGAAGGGGTGGAAGAAGCAGACGTCCAGGTAGGCGCGTGCGGCGCGGGCTATGAGGGAGAGGGGCCGCTCGCCGCTCGGTGCGCTTCCGCCGTCCGGCCCGCTTCCGCTTCCGGACGCGCTCTCGGCCAGGCAGGCGTCGAGGCGGGCCCGGGTGTCCGGGCCGATGCCGTAACGCTCCCGGCCCCTCTTGGCGAAGGCGGTCGAACTGCGGAACGGCGGCGGCTCCGCTGTGCCCAGGACATGCTGCTGCCAGCCACGGAGCAGTTCGAAGTCGAGCGGGGCGCCGCGCGCCGCGTCGGCCCGCAGCGACTCAAGGGCGGCGAGCAGCCCTTCGGCGCGGGCGGGATCCACGGCGGCGTCGAAGGAACGGATGTCCTCGGCCGCGCCGTCACTCGACGGGATCACCGGCCCGTCCACACCGCCGTCCGGTCCCTCGTGCCACGGCACGGTCTCGCGTACGGCCAGCCAGCGTTCCAGGTGATCAGGCGCGGGCCCGGCGGACCACGCCTCGTGCTGCGGTCGCAGCGACAGCGCGAGCCGCTCCGCGACATCGTCGACCAGCACCGGGCCGGGATCGGTCCAGCTCTCGAAGCGCCCGCCGACCGCCTGCTCGACCAGGTCCTCTGCCACGTCGGGCGCGAACCCCCAGTAGCCGAGGAACCAGGTGAGCACCTGCCGGCAGTGCCCGTGCCAGCCACTGCCGCAGCCGGTGCGGTCGGCCACCTGGAGGATCAGGTTGCGGGCGGCGCGCTCCCACAGGATCCGCTGATCCTCGATCGCGGCCGGTTCCAGCGGGTACCGATCGAACCATCCGACGAGGGTCTCCAGCCACCCGCGCCACTCGCACAGCGCCGTGACCACCCGGGCGAGCGTCTCCTCCGGAGTGCTGATCGAGTCCCGCGGGCAGCACCAGCTACCGACCGGCCCTCCGTCGAAGTCCCCTTCGTCGTGCGACCAGCGCCAGCCGATGGCCCAAGGGCCGTAGTGCTCCACGAGCGCGTGCGACATGGTGTCGGCCCAGAACGTGCCCTCGCCACGGCCCCGACGGATGAGTGCCATATCGCCGAGCGGCAGGTCCGGGCGGCGCGGCACGCACCGGGCCGGCCCCAGCGAGCGCACCACATGCGCGGCCGACGCGCTGTCGAAGGGGTGCCGGGCGGGATCCACTTCGTCCCAGGTCAGAAAGAGCGGGACCAGTTCGGGTAGCACCGCGTCAGCCTGCCATGTCCGCCAGGAGAACGATCAGGATTTTTGTGGCCCTCGGCTGTGCCGGCCCGCCCTCGGCCCACCGCCGTGCTCGCCCGACCGTACGCTGGAGCGCTCAGCGGACGATCTTTCTTGTGGGGGGCGGGGCAATGCTGATCGAAGTCGCGGGTGTACAGGCTCGCTTGGGGCGGGCCATGGAACTGGCGCGGTCGGTGTGTGCGGAGTACGCGGGTGACGCGCTGTACCACCATTCGATGCGTTCGTACTTCTTCGGTGCGGCCTGGGGACAGGCCCGTGGCCTCGATTTCGACAGCGAGTTGTTGTTCGTCTCGGCGATGCTGCACGACTTGGCACTTACCCCGCCCTTCGACAGCCACGCCCTCCCCTTCGAGGAGGCCGGCGGCCATCTGGCGCGGGTCTTCACGGCCGGTCTCGGCTGGCCGCGCGAACGGCGTGACCGGGCGGCCGAAATCATCGTGCTGCACATGCGGGACGACGTGGAGCCGGAGCAGGATCCGGAAAGCCGCCTGCTCCAGGTGGGGACGAGCGCGGATGTCTCCGGGGCGGGGCTCGACGCGTTCGACCCCGCTTTCGTCGAAGCGCTCGTCGCGGCATACCCCCGCCTGGGCTTCGCCGAGTCCTTCGTCGATCTCTTCCGCGACCAGGCCGAGCGCAAGCCGGGGTGTGCGGCAGCGAAGCTGGTGGCCGGACCGTGGCCGGACAGGACCCTGGCCCATCCGCTGGAGCGGGTCTGACGGCGCGGCGCGGAGCAGGCTGCCAAAGCGGTCGAGGGGCAGCACCCCTCCCTCCCCATCCACCCATTGCATAAACCTGCCTCTATCCGTATAGTCATGCCCCCAAGGAGGAGGACCCATGCCAGTACGAGCAGCAGTGGCCGGAGCGAGTGGGTATGCCGGAGGTGAGGTTCTCCGGCTGCTTCTGGGGCATCCGGAGGTGGAGATCGGGGCCGTGACCGCGCATGGGAATGCGGGGCAGCGGCTGGGGGCGGTGCAGCCGCATCTGGGGCCGTTGGCCGGGCGGGAGCTGGTGGCCACCACGGCCGAGGCGCTGGCCGGGCATGACGTGGTGTTTCTCGCGTTGCCGCACGGGCAGTCCGCCGCGGTGGCCGAGGCGCTGGGGCCCGAGGTGCTGGTGGTGGACTGCGGGGCGGACTTCCGGCTGGAGGATGCCGCGGCCTGGGAGCAGTTCTACGGTTCGCCGCACGCCGGCACCTGGCCGTACGGGCTGCCCGAGCTGCCGGGGGCGCGGGAGGCGCTGCGCGGGGCGCGGCGTATCGCGGTGCCGGGGTGCTATCCGACGGCCGTGTCGCTGGCCCTCTTCCCTGCCTACGCGGCGGGGCTCGCCGAGCCGGAGGCCGTGGTGGTCGCCGCGTCCGGCACCTCCGGTGCGGGCAAGGCGCCCAAGCCGCACCTGCTGGGCAGTGAGGTGATGGGCTCGATGAGCCCGTACGGCGTGGGTGGGGTGCACCGGCACACGCCGGAGATGGCGCAGAACCTGAGCGCCGCGGCGGGGGAGCCGGTCACCGTCTCCTTCACGCCGACGCTCGCGCCGATGCCCCGCGGCATCCTCGCCACCTGCTCGGCCAAGGCCCGGCCCGGTGTGGACGCGGCCGATGTGCGGGCCGCGTACGACAAGGCGCTGGGCGACGAGCCGTTCGTACGGCTGCTGCCGGAGGGGCAGTGGCCGTCGACCGCGGCCGTGTACGGGGCGAACACCGCGCTGGTGCAGGTCGCCCTCGACGCGGCGGCCGGCCGGATCGTCGTGGTCAGCGCCATCGACAACCTGACGAAGGGCACCGCCGGCGGCGCGGTGCAGAGCATGAACATCGCCCTCGGCCTGGATGAGGCCACCGGGCTTACCACGATCGGAGTCGCACCGTGAGCGTCACGGCAGCCAAGGGTTTCTCGGCGGCGGGCATCGCCGCCGGGATCAAGGAGAACGGGAACCCGGACCTCGCCCTGGTGGTGAACAACGGGCCGCGACTGGCCGCCGCCGGCGTCTTCACCAGCAACCGCGTCAAGGCCGCTCCGGTCCTGTGGTCCGAGCAGGTCCTCAAGGGCGGCCGGGTCTCGGCCGTGGTGCTGAACTCCGGCGGGGCCAACGCCTGCACCGGTCCCGAGGGCTTCCAGGACACCCACGCCACCGCGGAGAAGGCCGCCGAGGTGCTCAAGGGGCACAGCGCCGGCGAGGTGGCCATCGCCTCGACCGGGCTGATCGGCGTACGGCTGCCGATGGACAAGCTGCTGCCGGGGATCGAGAAGGCCGCGGTCGAGCTGAGCGTGCACGGCGGGGAGAAGGCCGCCATCGCGATCAAGACCACCGACAGTGTGCACAAGACCGCCGTCGTCTCGAAGGACGGCTGGACGGTCGGCGGCATGGCCAAGGGCGCGGGGATGCTCGCGCCGGGGCTGGCCACCATGCTCGTCGTGCTGACCACCGACGCGGATCTGGAGGCGCCGGTCCTGGACCGGGCGCTGCGGGACGCGACCCGGACGACGTTCGACCGGGTGGATTCCGACGGGTGCATGTCCACGAACGACACGGTGCTGCTGCTGGCCTCCGGGGCGTCCGGTGAGACGCCGGAGTACGAGGCGTTCGCGGACGCGGTCCGCACGGTCTGCGACAACCTGGCGCGGCAGCTCATCGGGGACGCGGAGGGCGCGACCAAGGACATCCGCATCGAGGTCGTGAACGCGGCGAGCGAGGACGACGCGGTCGAGGTGGGCCGGTCCATCGCCCGTAACAACCTGCTGAAGTGCGCCATTCATGGTGAGGACCCGAACTGGGGGCGGGTGCTGTCCGCCATCGGCACCACCTCCGCGGTGTTCGACCCGGACCGGCTGAACGTCGCCATCAACGATGTGTGGGTGTGCAAGAACGGCTCGGTGGGCGAGGACCGGGACCTGGTCGACATGCGCTACCGGGAGGTACGGATCACCGCCGACCTCAGCGCCGGCACCGAGTCCGCGGTCATCTGGGCCAACGACCTGACCGCCGACTACGTCCACGAGAACAGCGCGTACTCCTCATGAGCGCCCGCAAGCACACCGCGCTGCCCAAGGCCCGCACCCTCATCGAGGCGCTGCCCTGGCTGACCCGGCACCACGGCAAGACCGTGGTCATCAAGTTCGGCGGCAACGCCATGGTCGACGAGGAGCTGAAGGCCGCCTTCGCGCAGGACGTGGTCTTCCTGCGGCACGCCGGGCTGCGGCCGGTCGTCGTACACGGCGGCGGCCCGCAGATCAGCGCCCAGCTGGAGCGGCTGGGCCTGGAGTCGGAGTTCAAGGCGGGCCTGCGGGTCACCACGCCCGAGGCGATGGACGTCGTACGGATGGTGCTCGCCGGGCAGGTGCAGCGCGAGCTGGTCGGCCTGCTCAACCAGCACGGCCCGCTCGCCGTCGGCATGACCGGCGAGGACGCCCACCTGATGACCGCCACCCGGCACTACGCCGAGGTGGACGGCGAGCGGGTGGACATCGGGCGGGTCGGCGAGGTCACCGCGATCGACACCGGCGCCGTGCGGGCCCTGCTGGACGACGGCCGCATTCCGGTCATCTCCTCCATCGCGCGCAGCGCCGACGCGGGCGACGGGACCGGCGTCTTCAACGTCAACGCGGACACCGCGGCGGCGGCCCTGGCCGCGGCCCTCGGCGCCGAGACGCTGATGGTCCTCACCGACGTGGAGGGCCTGTACGAGGACTGGCCGCACAGCGACGAGGTGATCTCCCGGCTCACCGCCACCGAGCTGGAGAAGCTGCTGCCCGACCTGGCCAGCGGCATGGTGCCGAAGATGCGGGGCTGCCTGCACGCCGTACGCAACGGGGTGCACACCGCCCGGGTCATCGACGGCCGGGTCCAGCACTCGATCCTGCTGGAGATCTTCACGGACGAGGGGATCGGCACGATGGTCGTGCCGGACGAGCCGGCGGCTGCCGCCGGCATCGCGGACATCACAGGCAGCAGCGAGAGCGAGAAGGCGGGAGCGGCATGAGCGACGCGGCCACGGACACGACGCCCACCACAGCGTCCAACACCACGCTCACCGAGCGCTGGCAGGGCGCCATGATGGACAACTTCGGCACGCCCCGCGTCCCCCTCGTACGCGGCGAAGGCGCGCAGGTCTGGGACGCGGACGGCAACGCCTACCTGGACTTCCTCGGCGGCATCGCCGTCAACTCCCTCGGCCACGCGCACCCCGCCGTCGTCCGCGCGGTCTCCGGGCAGATCGCCACCCTCGGGCACGTCTCCAACTTCTTCGTCGCCGAGCCGACCGTCGCGCTCGCCGAACGGCTGCTGCGGATCGCCGGGCGCCCCGGCCGGGTCTACTTCTCCAACTCCGGCGCCGAGGCCAACGAGGCCGCCTTCAAGATCGGCCGGCTGACCGGGCGTACGCACATGGTCTCCACGACCGGCGGTTTCCACGGCCGCACCATGGGCGCCCTCGCCCTCACCGGCCAGCCCGCCAAGCAGGACCCGTTCCGGCCGCTCCCGGGCGACGTCGACTTCGTACCGTACGGCGACACCGAAGCGCTGCGCGCCGCCGTCACCACCGACACCGCCCTGGTGATCATCGAACCCGTCCAGGGCGAGAACGGCGTCGTCGTCCCGCCGCCCGGCTACCTCGCGGCAGCCCGTGAGATCACCGCCGCCACCGGCACCCTGCTCGTCCTGGACGAGATCCAGACCGGCATCGGCCGTACGGGCCACTGGCTGGAATCGCAGGCCCAGGGCGTCGAGGCGGATGTGATCACACTGGCCAAGGGCCTCGGCGGCGGCCTGCCCATCGGCGCCACCCTCGCCTTCGGCCCGGCCGCCGGCCTGCTCACCCCCGGCACCCACGGCTCGACGTTCAGCGGCAACCCGGTCGTGTGCGCGGGCGCGCTCGCCGTCCTGGACACCATCGAGGCCGACGGACTGCTCGACCACGTCAAGCGGGTCGGCGAGCGGCTGCGTGGCGGGATCGAGGCGTCGGCGCACCCGCTCGTCGGCCAGGTCCGCGGTGCGGGCCTGCTCCTGGGTATCGTCTTGTGCGAGCCCGTCGCACCGCAGGTGCAGCGAGCGGCCCAGGACGCGGGCCTCCTGGTGAACGCGGTCGCGCCGGACGTCATCCGGCTCGCCCCGCCGCTGATCGTCTCGGACGACGAAGCGGATACGTTCCTCCGGAAGCTCCCCGCCGTCCTCGACGCGGCCCTCGCGGGGGCACACGGGGTACAACGATCCGGAGACTGACGACAACGATGACCGAGGCGCAGGACAACGAGACGCTGCACGGGGGACCTGCCGTACCGCAGACCCGCACCGCCCGGCACCGCCGGATCGTGGACATCCTCAACCGGCAGCCGGTCCGCTCCCAGAGCCAGCTCGCCAAGCTGCTCGCCGACGACGGCCTGTCCGTCACCCAGGCCACCCTCTCGCGCGACCTGGACGAACTCGGCGCGGTGAAGATCCGCAACACCGGCGGCGAGCTGATCTACGCGGTACCGAGCGAGGGCGGCGACCGCAAGCCGCGGGCGCCGCTGGGGGAGTCCGCCAAGGAGGAGCGGATGCGCCGGCTCTCCGGCGAACTGCTCATCTCCGCCGAAGCCTCCGCCAATCTCGTGGTCCTGCGCACCCCGCCGGGCGCCGCCCAGTTCCTGGCCTCCGCCATCGACCAGGCCGAACTGCACGACATCCTCGGCACCATCGCCGGCGACGACACCCTCATGCTCATCAGCCGCGACCCGGCCGGCGGGCAGGCGCTCGCCGATCACCTGCTGAATCTGGCGCAGAAGGCGCGCTGAGGGGCGGAATTCCGGCCGGGGCCCGCGTCCGGCCGCTGTACCGGGACGGTGTCCGGTGTACTGGACGCCGCCCCACCGGCCACGGCGGCCGGGCGGCACGGGAACCGATGCGGGAGGCCCGATGCTGGCAGTACGCGCGAGAGCGCTGTTCGACGGGGTGGGACCGGGACTGGTCGAACGGCCCACCGTACTGATCGAAAATGGCCGGATCGCGGCGGTCAGCCCCGGCGGAGTGCCCCTGATCGGCACCGAGGTCCTCGACCTCGGCACCGCCACCCTCCTCCCCGGCTTCATCGACACCCACACCCACCTGGCGTTCGACGCGAGCGACGATGTGATCGGCCGGCTCACGGAGGCCGACGACGCCACCCTCCTGGAACGCGTCCGGGCCGCGGCGCGGGCCTCGCTCGCCGCCGGGGTGACGACCGTACGCGACCTCGGCGACCGCGGGTACCTCACCCTGCGCCTGCGCGCGGAGACCGCACGGGACCCGGCCGTCGGCCCGCACATCATCGCCTCCGGCCCGCCGCTGACCACGGCCCGCGGCCACTGCTGGTTCCTCGGCGGCCAGGCGGAGGGGGTGCCGGGCGTCCGCGCGGCCGTACGGGAACGGGCCGAGCGCGGCGCGGACGTTGTCAAGGTCATGGTGACCGGCGGCGACCTCACGCCCGGCTCGGACCCGTACAGCGTCCAGTACGACCGCGACGAACTGCGCGCCATCGTGGACGAAGCCCACTGCCACGGCCTCCCGGTCACCGCTCACGCCCACGCCGTCACCGGCATCCGCGAGGCCGTGGCGACCGGCTTCGACACCGTCGAACACTGCTTCTTCCTCACGGAATCCGGTGTCGACTTCGACCGCCGGGTGATCGAGGAGATGGTCCGCCGCGGCGTCACCGCCTCCCTCACCCTCGGCGCCCTCCCCGGCGG
>NZ_LGCW01000085.1:0-8668 GCF_001279365.1 Streptomyces sp. NRRL F-5755
CAGCCCGCCACCATCGGGATACCTCATCCCTCCGGCATACCGAGGACACCACCAGCCGTCACCGGGACAGAGAACTCCCACCATTAAAGATCTCTAGCTGCACAGCGACATCGCCGCTGAGAGCGTGCGGGCGACCGTCATCACCTCAGCGCCGCCTGCGCCGCACGTTGCTCCACGGCCCAAGACCGACGATCCACAAGCGCGGGATGCAGGCGTCACTGCGTGGTGCGCGTAACCGGTCATGGTTGTGCGCACCACGCAGGGCGCCGACGGGCCACTGGTAGGCGGCCCGCGCGGGCCCAGTAGGCTCGTACGGCGGCCTCAGCCGGCCCGTACGGGGCCCTGTAGTTCGATGTGGAAGCCGCCCGGAAGACGGGCTGGCGGTGAAGGTTGCCGTCGAGCAGGTCGGCGCGTTCCCGCAGGTCGATCAGGCGATGGAACCGCTCGAAGTACGGGATGGCCTCGTGCGGCTCGTCGCTGCGGT
Organism: Streptomyces sp. NRRL F-5755; assembly: GCF_001279365.1. Taxonomy (NCBI): domain Bacteria; kingdom Bacillati; phylum Actinomycetota; class Actinomycetes; order Kitasatosporales; family Streptomycetaceae; genus Streptomyces; species Streptomyces sp. NRRL F-5755. The sequence goes on from NZ_LGCW01000085.1 coordinate 485, forward strand.
CCTGTGTCACCCACCCGATCAGGTACATGAGTTGCGAGGCAGCGGCGTAGAGCCGACGGCCGGTCGCCTCGTCGAAGCGCCCAGTGAGCCACGGCCCGGCGTCGTGGCGGAGGTAGCTGAGTGCCAGGTGGCGCACGTGGCTGCCGCCGTACTCGGCAGCGAGATCGCCCAGAGTGTGGACCATGGTCAGTACGGCCTCCGCATCGCTCTGGCCGACACGTACGGCACCGGCGGAGGCGTTACGCATCCGGCGGGCGATCGCGTCGGGGGCAGGGAGGCCGATGGCGGAGAAGGCGGTGCCGCTGGAGACGGTCAGGCGGCCGGCGCGAATGCGGTGATGGCCTCGACAAGGTCGGCCGGGGCTTCCAGCGGGATCAGGTGACCGGTGTGGGGGACCACCACGAACTCGGTGTGGGAGAGGTAGGGCAGCAGGTTGTCGCGGAGTACGCCGACGGGCTCCACCTGGTCGTGTTCTCCGGCGACGACGAGAGCGGGCACGCTGACCCTGCGCGTGTGCTCGGTGATGTCCTGCGCGATGCCGCGCAGCGGCCACTCGGTACGGGCGGCGTCGGTGACGGTCCGCGAATCGGTCACGATCTGCGCCTTGACCGACGCGGGCAGCTCGGTCGCGGTGAGGACGTGATCCCGTGCCCCGGCCACGGACTCGGCGGAGTCGTAGGCGTGCGAGAGGGTTTCCTGGTACTCGGGAGTGACCTGTGCGGCGGGCTTCGCCGGGCCGGAGCCGACGAGGACGATACCGCGCAGGCCGACCGGCCGGGTGGCCGCGACCAGCTGTGCGACCTTGCCTCCCATCGAATGCCCCACCAGGACGTAGTCGGTGGCCCCCGCGTCCGCGAGGACGGCGAGCGTGTCGTCGGCGAGCTGACCGAGCGTATACGGACCGGGCAGAGCGCTCGACCGGCTCCATCCGCGGAAGTCGACCGTGAGCACGTCACGGCCCGCCAGGCGGTCGACGACGAGGTCCCAGGTGCGGGCGGAACCGCCCCAGTAGTGCAGGAACACCAGGGTCGGTCCGGTCCCCGGCCGATGGTCGTAAGTGGGCAGAAGCATCTGCTGCGTCGTGTTCATGGTGGCTCTTCCGGTCGGTGCTCCGGGCGGTTGCCCTGTGTATTCATTGAAACTTCCGCACCCGGGCGGGGCATCGGCGTGACTGGTCGCCCGATGGTGGAAACTGGACACGTGAGCGTGATCCGGCACATGACCTACCAGCCCGCGGGACGCCGCGCCGCCTCGGTCGAGACGATGACGTTCGGCCGCCTTCGCGAGCTGAACGACGGCGGCACGCAGCGCGCCGACTTCCACGTCCTTGCCGTCATCGACGCCGGACCCGGCTCAGTCACGGTCGATTTCCACCGTTACCCGCTCCAAGACCGATCGGCGGTGTGGATTCCACCCGGCGCGGTGCACCGATGGGACGACATCGCCGACGTGGCAGGGCACCTCGTGCTGTTCGTGCCGACCGCGCCGGTTACCCACGCCACCCGAGAAGTTGTCGCCTCCCCGGACCCGGCCGCGCACTGGAGCATCCCCGACGCCGACTGGCCCTTCGCCGATGCGGCGCGGAGCCATCTCCTCCTCGAAGCATCCGCCCCACCCAGTGACTCCCGGACGGAGCTGCCCGAAATCCTGCTCTCCGCGCTCATCACCCGACTGCACCCACCGCACGCCGAACCACGGCTCACCCATCCGGTGTTCCGGCTGTTCCGCTCCAGCGTCGAAGCACACTTCCGGCAACACCACGACGCCGGCTACTACGCCCGTACGCTGGGATACGCGCCTCGCACCCTCTCACGAGCGGTGCAACAGGCCACCGGCCGCACCGCGAAGGCGTACATCGTCGAACGGATCACCCTGGAAGCCAAACGGCTCCTCGCACACGACCGCCTCACCGCCGCCCGCTGCGCCGACATACTCGGTTTCCCCGACGCGTCCAACTTCTCGGTGTTCTTCCACAAGGCCACAGGAGAACGCCCGGGCGCGTGGCAGGCGACGGCAGCCGCCGAGTGAGGAGGCGCCCACAAGAACACCCACCCCCATGATCACGTGGCGTCACAACCCCGTGATCACCGGAACCCTAAGGCGGGCAGGTTGTGGACCCGCTCTCGATCAAGGGCCCGCTCTGTCTCGGCTTGCGCCTGCCGGTGGGGCCAGCGGGAGAGCGCCTAGGTAAGCGGAACTGTGAGCAGTGTCGTGAATTCGCTGAAATGACGTTGAGTACAGTCACGTAAGCGACGATGCCTCCTGGGCGCGCTTCAACTGCCTTGGATACACGGGGAGCATGATCGGGGCGCCGAGCGACCCGGTACACGAGGACCGTGGCCGCGAACAGCCCATTCCCCCTCATGCCGTTGCCTGCGTAGGCGGCGGCACACGCGGCGAGGGAGACGGCCGTGAAGCCGCCGGAGAGGACGAGGAAGTTAGCGAAGGGCGGACACGTACCGGCTCCAGACGCGTGGGGGCGCCCGGCTACGCCCCGGAGACCGTGCACTGCCGGGTATCGAGCGCCCTTACGTCCCGCCCTGCGACGCAGGATGACGCTCACGACCACCAGCACCACCAGGAGCGCCGCCGGGGGAGCGGCCGGAACTCCTCGCTCTCCTTCGCCCACGGCTCGTTCTTCCGCGCCCGGTACTCGGCGCGCGAGTACCGGGCGTACGCGCCCCACGAGCGGCGCCCGAAGGTGATGGCGGGGCCGACGACGCCGTACGGTCGCGTGCTGCTGCTGTAGGTGTAACCGATCGCGAACCAGGTATCGGGCCCCGTCGACCAGGTGCCGATCGTCCAGCGGCCGAAGTCGACGAACCGGACAGGCGAGCGCTTCACCGGCCGGCCACCGCCGTCATGACGCGCGCTCCGTCCGAGGTGAGCCGATACAGCCGGTCGTCCGGGCAGCGCACAGCGACCTCGTCAGGGAGCTGCGGCCGATGCACCTTCCACCCGGCCGCGTACGACTCGCGCGGATGGTCCTCGAACCAGCCGTTGCACGGCGTGCCCACCAGCAACAAGTTGTGGGCTTGATTGACCCACGGTTCCCGAGCGGCCCCCCCATCCCGCGGTTAACACGGTGGTGGATCGTCAGCCGGTGCAGCGAACCGCAGCGGACGCACCGGCCGCCGTCGCGTTGACGAACGAGTACGCGGACTGTGTCCGAGGGGACGGCGGCGCGCCGTCTGGGCACGAGCAGGTGTCCGTCCTGCCCGCCGCGGGTCCGTACGAATGCGGTCTCGGAGGCGGCGGGGCGAGGGCGGGAGCGTGGAGTCGGACGCGGCTTACGTTGCGCTGTCCGGCGGCCGAGGTCTTGGGCTACACCCGGCTGATCACGTGCGGGCAGGCGCCAAGGGGGGCACGAGCCTGCGGGGGTGCCGGGCGGCGGAGCGCCGCGCAGGGGCCTTCACGACGGGGCTGCGATCGCTTCAGCCGCTTCCGCAGACCCCGGGGCGTCCGCCAGGTCGCCGAATCCTATGGAAGCCCCTACCGCACCGCGAGCGACCCAGCGTGTCCCACCAGCCCCACCAGCGCCCGTCTCGGGGCGGGCGCTGGCAGAGCCGGGACGGGCGGGTTTAGCGACGGGCCCGTCCCCGTGAGTGAAGGCTGTGTGACCGCTCGCCTGGTCGCATCGCTTCTACTTGCATTTGGGCGGCTCGTGCGCCCCCTCGAGCTTGATGGCCGTTGCCACCACGTACCCGTCCTTCCCCTTGAAGGACACGTGGTAGAACTTTTCTTTCTTCGGCTGGTGAATCCAGCATTTCAGCACAACCACATCGCCCGTCTTCAGAGCCTGCACGGGCTTGCCACTCTTATACATGTGCGTGTTCTTAGTGACGGTGCCCTTGATCTCCGCCATCTGATGGCTTGGGGACTGCGCCGCGCTGGCATCCTGCCGGGTTTCGGGGGCGTCCGCGGCGGCCGCGGTGATGCCCGCGCAGCCGAGCATGGTGGTGGCGGCCAGCGTGACCGCGGTCAGTATTCTGCGTGTTCGCATCAGGCACTCCTTCGATTGACGCTCTCAAAGCCCTGAATGCTTCGGATAAAGTGGGCGAAACGCTGGACCCGCCGGTAGCTGTTCCGATCACCCGAATGGACACCGCGAAGCTGCGTGCCAGGCCGGGCGCAGCTCCACTAGACCTTTGACCTGCGGTTCCATCACCCCAACAGGCCGGTCGGTGCGCTCCGCAAGCGCCGTCTCATCTCCCACTCGTAGAACCGGCTGAGCCCGGTGACCTGACGCTCCCAGAACGAGGCCGCCACTCGCTCATTCAGCGAACCGGGCAACCGACGCTCGGCGTACGTACCGAGCGTCGCCACCAGCTCCCACCGCGTACCGAAAACTCCGACGCGGTGCCGGGCAGCGAGACCCCACGCAACGACCGCCACGACAGGACTGCGACCGTCTCAGCCGCTCTTGGGGCTTCCGCCGGGGCACCCCAACCCTGCGGAAGCCCTCCGCACCGCCACGCGATCCCGCATGTCCCGCTAGCCCCACCAGCCACAAACTCGTGAAATACGCCCAACGAGCGGGGTCTTTGCGGCCACCAACAACCACCACAACCCGCGCGCCCAGGCCGAGAGCCCGGCGCGCGGGCACAGCGCAGCACGGCCGGATGGCGGGCCCTGCTCTCCCACGCCGGGACACACGTCGCCGTGACGGCGCTCGTGCTCGGTGTCCTGGTAGCGGCCGCCTGACCAGAGCTGTGTGAGGCTTCCCCGGAGGGAGTGTCAGCGCAGACGAATACGCTGCTCTCCGGCATCCACACTCAAGTCCAGGTCGCGGAGGGTGAACCAACCCAGCTCGCTCCACTTCCGGTACTCGCGCTGGCCGCGGGCGAGCATGAAGGAGACGCGGGTGACGAAGTCCCCCTCGGCACCGCCCTTGCCGTCGGCGACCAGGCGCGCCAGCGCCTGAATAGCGAAGGGCGTCACCATCGGGGTGACGATGACGGCGCCCGGCGTGGCCTGGTCCAGCCACGCCTGCGGGATCTTGCGCACGCACACGGTGGAGATGATCCGGCTGTACGGCGCCCGCTCCGGATACCCGAGTTCGCCGTCCCCCGTAACGACGAGCGGAACCCCGCCCTCGCCCCGGTGCTGGCGCAGCGTCCGCGCGGCCCGCTCGGCGATGTCCGGCTGGATCTCCACGCTGACCACGTTCGTCGGGGCGACGCGCTGGGCGAGCAACGCGGCGTTGTAACCGCTGCCGGTGCCGATCTCCAGCACCGTGTCACCCTCCTGCGGGTCCAGGTAGTGCAGCATGTTCACGACGACCGAAGAGCAGGAGACCGAACTGGTGAAGTGGCTCGATTCCGCGGGCCCGTCGGCCGGTACAGCGCCGTCGTCGATCTGCGTGATCAGAGGCGTCGTCGGCTCGTACACGGCCTCCAGCCACCGCTCAGGATCGGCCTGACGGTCCAGCAGCGGGCGCGGGTCCTTCAGCTCGTCGCTTTCACGGGGCCCCCGCCATACGCGGTTGGGCACGAAGGGCTCCCGCGGCACCGCCAGGTACGCCGCCCGCAGCCAGGGCCGGCCGTGGAAATAGCCGCCCACGTACTCGTCGATCTGTCGGGCGCACCGCTCGCGCAGCTCGGTCGCGTCCGTCGTCCCCCCCCCGTGACTTACTCGCCGGACGCGCCGCCGCCCATTTTGTCGTCGTCCTTCGGGCGCAGCCACTCACAGCCGCCAAATGCCGTTGCACCGCGGCCGCCAGAGAACCTTCGACGCCGACAATGCGTTCACACGCGGCCAGAATGCGTTCGTACAAAGGGATGGCGCGGCTGAGGTCCCCTGCCGAATCGTAGGCGTCGGCCAAGTTGTTGGGCGATGCCAGCGTGTCAGGGTGACAGGACGGTAGCGCGCTTGTCGAGCTGGTCGAAGAGCTGATGGGCGAGGCGAGCTCGTCGTCGGCGCGTACCGGGTCGGCGAAGGCGGCCACCAGGGCGGGGAGGGGAGGGGCTGGGCGATGGCGTGCTCGCCCGGGGCATCGTGCTGTTCGGCAGAGGCAATCGGCGGAGATCTTGCTACCTGTGATCCGGCAGGGGTATCACGATCGCCTCGAAACACAGTGCCGCGAGATCCTTGGGCGCCCGAAGCCCGCGCCGGTCCGACGACGAGCACTCAGCGCCTGGTCTCGTACCTGGTCAGGACCACGCCGCCGGGAAACGTCCGGGTCTCCACCAGGGTCAGGTTCACCCAGTTGTCCAGGGCTGTGAAGAACGGCGTGCCGCCGCCCACCAGGACCGGATGGGTGACGATCGCGTACGCGTCGATCAGCCCGGCCCGCATGGCCGCCGCGGCGAGTGTGGCACCGCCGATGTCCATGGGGCCGCCGTCGCCGGCCTTGAGCCTGGTGATCTCGGTGACCGCGTCGCCGGTGACCAGACGGGTGTTCCAGCCGACCGTGCCGGCCGTAGAGGAGAACACCACCTTCGGCATGTCCCGCCAGCGGCCGGCGTACTCGATCGCCGCCGGTGTGGCACCCGGCTGCTTGTCGGCGGTCGGCCAGTGGGAGCTCATCGTCTCCCACAGCTTGCGCCCGTACAGCGCCAGGCCCGTCGCGTCCACCCGGTCGGACCACCACTGGAACAGCTCGTCACTCGGCACGCTCCAGCCGAGGTCGTCGCCGGGCGCGGCGATGTAGCCGTCCAGGCTCTGGTTCATGGCAAAGGTCAGTTTCCGCATGGCGTCAGCCTTCCGTGAGCCGGTATTAGGCGTACAGACCAGCACGGTGCGGAACATCATTCTCCGGGCAGGCAAGCAGGCCGCGGGCATGACCTACCCGCTTCTCCGCCATCGCTGGCGGGCGGCCGAGTCGGGCACCGCGGGGGCGCGAGCAGCGTCCAGGCCCTCGTCGGTGCCCTGCGTGCTGAGCCTGCGAATGAACTCCGCCAAGGTCGCGAACACGTGGAAGACCATGCGTCCGCCGGGCGTGGTCGTGTCGAGCGTTCTTATGTAGCGAGGTGAAGCCGACGCCGCGCTTGCGCAGGCCGGACATGATCGCGACGAGGCCCTGGCTGGAGTGGCCGAGCCGGTCCGGCGACGGTACGACGAGGGTGTCGCCCTCGCGCAGGTAGTCGAGGGCCTTCCGCAACTCCTCGCGTTCGGCGTTCTTGCGGGACGGGCTCGGCTATCCTCGCCGCGACGGCACACGGCCCGTCACCCGGCCCGTCACGGCGGAGGTCGCCCTCGGCACCATCCGCCTCCGCCACCCCACCCTGCGCCACCTCCGGATGCGCACCGACCTGCTGCCCGGCGCAACACCCGACGACCGCTGATAGACGCCGGCTGACGCCCTTTGTACTGATCCGCCCGGCACCCCTGTACCGGGGGCTGCTGTCCACCGTGAGGTTCATGGTGGACAGCAGCTCCTCGACATGCCGGGCAAGGCCGCCGACATCTTCCGCGCCGCCGAGCTGGACGACACCGAAAGTGCCGCGCTCGACCAGGGCGTCACCGTCTGGTTCGGCTTGAACCACCACGAGTCCTTCTGTCCGCAGTGGATGGTGTACGGACTCCCGTCCCCGTAGTCATGGGGCAGGGCGAAGTTGGGGGTGTGCACGTATGTGCCGTGCTGGTTGCGCCCGCCGACGTTGGCCTTGGTGAAGGTCTTCCCGTAGCTGTCCTTGACGCAGATCCATGCCTGGTAGTTGCGCGCGGCTGCCGCCGCCTCCGTCGGGGCCGCAGATACGGGCGTCACCGCTCCCGACAGCATGGCCAGTGCCGCGGCCGAAACGGCCGCCCCCGCCCAACGCCCCCCGGTCCATCGCACGTTCGCGCTCCTTCCAATCGCCACTGGCGGTCCGTTCCGCCAACCGTCGAAAAACTTGCTGTCGCGCTCAACTCCGGTGCCTACGGGTCCCGAGCCGAGCGCGCGGTTGATCGGAGGCTGTCAAGCCCGGGCCCTCGATGTCGTCAGCCGGACGTGGCAATGGGGGTAAATCGAGGCGGTACGGCGCGTACGCCTCTGGTTGGAGGGAAAGCCCACACGGGTCATCCCTGCGAGATCACCGCCGTATGCGGCTGGTGACGGCGTTCTTACCGGCCTTGTCTTCGTCTTCTTGGCGGCTGCCGGTGTCACCAGGGGATGACTCCGTCGTCGTTGAAGAACGAGCCGGTCGGGCCGCCGTCGGGCAGCGTGGCGAGCCGGATTGCCGTGGCCGCGCCCTGCTCGGG
>NZ_LGCW01000086.1:0-8666 GCF_001279365.1 Streptomyces sp. NRRL F-5755
GGGTGGGATCGGCGGATCAGGTTCCGGGCCCGGAGTCGGTCCCAGCCCCAGCTCAAGCCCCAGCCCCACGCCCGGCTCCGGCTCCGGCTCAGCGACCGATGCCTGGCGTGAGCTGGCGGATTACCTCGACCGGGCCCGTACGGAACCCGACGGCACCACCCACACCCCCGGCCCACCTCACACAAAGGACCACCCATGCCCCACCCGTACCACCTGACCCCGCGTCACCGCGCCCGCCTGGCCCTCTCCTCCGTCCTCCCCACCCTCCTCACCGTCCCTCTGTGCGCCGCCCTGGCCATCGCCGGAGTGCTGCCCTGGAGCATCGCCCCCACGGTGGCCGTGGCGCTGGCGATCCAGGCGGCCGTCGCCTACGTACGGCCGGACCCCGGACTCACCGGCCGGCCTTCAAATGGCTCAGCGCCGCCACGGTGAGAGCCTCCACCCCCATGGTCAGCGTCGGCTGCTTCACCGGCGCGAAGTGCGGTGAGTGGTTCGAGGGGATGTCCTGGGCGAGGCGGCCGGAGGCCATGGCGGTGCGGAACTCGTCGGGGTGCCAGCCGCCGAGCCACCAGTAGTAGAGCGGCGCGTCGGCGGCCGTGGCGATCAGGCCGGCGTCCTCGCTGCCGGCGGCCGGTTCGTAGGCGAACAGCCGCGGTGCGCCGAAGTGGTCGGTGAAGGCCGTGTTGACCTGCTCCAGCGTCCGGTCGTCGTTGCGGGTGACGGGGAAGGTGTTCAGCACCTCCGTCTCCGGCTCCCGCGGCGCGCCGGAGGCGGCGGCCTCCGCCTTGGCGATGCGGTCGACGGACGCCAGCACCTGGGTACGGATGTGCTCGTCGAAGGTACGGACGCTGAGTTGCACCACCGCCTGGTCGGGGATCACGTTGGGGGCGTCCCCGGCCTGGAAGGAGCCGACGGTGACGACGGCCCGGTCCTTGGCCGCGATCTCGCGGGCGACGACGGACTGGAGGCGCTGGACGAAGGCGGCGGCCATCAGGATCGGGTCGACGGCGGTCTCGGGGCGGGAGCCGTGGCCGCCGGTGCCATGGAAGGTGATCTTCAGGCTGTCCGAGGCGGCCATACAGGCGTCGTGCGCATACGCGATCAGTCCGGCGCCGAACGGGGCGACGTGCTGGGCGAACATCACGTCGGGGGTGGGAATGCCGTTGTACTCCGCCCCGAACAATCCGTCCTCGATCATCGCCCGTGCCCCGTCGCCGACCTCCTCGGCGGGCTGGAAGAGCACCACCAGCGTGCCGGACCAGTGCTCCCGCCCCGCCGCGAGCAGATCGGCGGCGCCCGCCAGGCAGGTGACGTGCACATCGTGGCCGCAGGCGTGCATGACGCCGGGGACGGTGGAGGCGTACGGCAGGGCGGTGCGTTCGGTGACGGGCAGGGCGTCCATGTCGGCGCGCAGCAGGACGACCGGGCCCGGCCCGTTGCGCAGCACGCCGATCACGCCGGTCCGGCCGATGCCGGTGGTGACCTCGTAGCCGTACGAGGTCAGACGGCGGGCCCCTTCGGCGGACGTACGGGATTCCTGGAAGCCGAGTTCGGGGTGCCGGTGGAGGTCTTCGTAGAGGGATTCGAGGTCCGCCATGCGGGCGTCGAGCGGGGCCAGTACGGTGTCACGCGCGCTATCGCTCATACATAGCATTTGATCACGTAACGGACGTACGGACGAGGCCCGGGCCGGTCGCACCGGGCCCGGCACAGGCCGGAATCGCCAGCGGTGCACGGGCCGGCGCACACCCCTCGCTCCCCCTTTAAAGGCTTTAAAGAAAACGCCTCTTGCGCGCCGTGAGTTCCCCCGGCCGGCGAGAGCCCCGCGCGCCTCGTGGCGGCTTTCCGGCCACGCGGGCTGTACTGGGGCGCAGCCCTCGACACGGCACGGGAGCAAGGAGCACCAGATGCGCTGGACACACCGGAGGTACCGGACGCAGCGGAGCTACCGGACGGTCCGCCCGTGATGGCCCGCATGCGGGCGCGCGGCCGTTCCGAGAGCCACCGCGCCGCCACCCCGCTGGAGCTCTTCTTCGACCTGTGCTTCGTCGTGGCCGTCGCGCAGGCCGGACGGCAGTTGGTGCACGCGCTCGCGGAGGGGCATCCGGGGCACGGCATCACCGGCTACCTGATGCTGTTCTTCGCGGTTTTCTGGGCCTGGGTGAACTTCACGTGGTTCTCGTCCGCGTACGACACCGATGACGCGCTGTACCGGGTGGTGACGCTCGTGCAGATCGCGGGCGTGCTGATCCTGGCGGCCGGGGTGCCGCGGGCCTTCGACGGCGACTTCGCGGTGGTGTGGTTCGGCTACCTGGTGATGCGGCTCGCGATGGTGACGCAGTGGCTGCGGGCCGCGCGCAACAGCACCGGCCGGGAACGGACCACCGCGCTGCGCTACGCCGTCGGGGTGACGCTGTGCCAGGTCGGCTGGCTGGTGTTGCTGCTGTCGCCGGACGCCGCCCGGCCGTGGGTGTTCGTGGTGCTGGCGGTCGCGGAGATGGCCGTACCCACGCTGGCCGAGCGCGACCACCAGACCTCCTGGCACCCGCACCACATCGCGGAGCGGTACGGCCTGTTCGTCATCATCGTGCTCGGCGAGACGGTCTCCGCAGCCACCGTGGCGGTGCAGTCCGCGGTGGACGAGCAGGACGCGCTGGGCGATCTGCTGCCCATCGCCGCGGGCGGTCTGCTGCTGATCTTCGCCGCGTACTGGATCTACTTCGCGGTCCCCATCCACCTCCACCTCGTCTCGAACCGGCAGGCGTTCGTCTGGGGTTACGGCCACTACCTGGTCCTCGGCTCGGCGGCGGCGATCGGCGCGGGCATCGAGGTGGCGGTGGAGGAGTCGGTCGGCAAGGCGCATCTCTCCGTGTTCGCGGCGTCCGCGACGGTGACCGTGCCCGGCGCGCTGTTCATGTTCACCGTGTGGCTGATCCACTCCCGTCACCAGAAGCGCAACCTGGCCCAGCAACTGGTGCTGCCGGTGTCCTCCGTACTGGTCCTGGCCTGTACGTTCGCGGGGCACGCCGCGGTCCTGCTGGCCGGGCTGATGGGGTCGGTGACGGTCGCGGTGGGGGCGACGCTGACGGCGCGGCAGGGTCAGGCCCTGGAAAGCTGACGGGCCGCCACTTCCACCCCTCCAGGCCCCAGGACCCCGTCATTCCGGCCAAGGGTCCCGTTTCTTTCGGCCATTGGCCGGACGTGACGCTTGAAGACACGAGGTGCGGGGCGGGGCGTTTCCCTGGACGGTGTAGGGTGCGGATTGCCCGTTTTATGCCTACGACAGCCCACCGGCCCGGAGCCGACGGGCGAGGAGACGCCACGAACATGGCTGCCCGCCACGCCCAGCAACGCGGTACGCGAATAAGGATGACCCGTCGCGGCAAGGCGGTGAGCGGCCTCGCCCTGACCACGCTGGTGGGCACCGCGCTGTGGGCCTGGCCCGCCTCGGGCGACGACCACGACGGCCACCGCTCCGAGCAGGCCCGTCCGGCCCCCTCGGCGCCGGAGGTCCCCGCGCACGCCGCCGCCGGCCACGCGCAGGCGTCCGCGCCGCGCGCGATCCCGGGCCTGAGCGACGCCACCCGCAAGCAGATCCCGGCCGACTCCCGGCAGGTGCTCGTCGTCACCGGGCAGGGCGTGGACCAGCACGACTCCTCCGTCGTCCTCTACACCCGCGCGCAGGACTCCGACGACTGGCGCCCCGGCGCGCGCTGGGCGGCGCACAACGCGTCCCGCGGCTGGACCAAGGACCACCGTTACGGTGACCTGCGCTCGCCTGAGGGTGTCTTCACGCTCAGCGACGCGGGCGGCAAGCTGGCGCCCCCGGAGGGCACCAAGCTGCCGTACGACCGCAACGACAGCTTCGTCGCGCACGGCACCGGCGTGGAGGGCGAGCCGCTGGGCGGTGCGTTCAACTACGTCATCGCCATCGACTACAACCGGGTCAAGGGGTCCTCACCGCTGGACCAGCGGCGTCCGATGGGCGCTCAGAAGGGCGGCGGTGTCTGGCTGCACGTGGACCACGACGGGCCCACGCAGGGCTGCATCAGCCTCAAGCCCGAGGTGATGCAGGAGCTGCTGCGCACGCTGGACCCGGCGCAGCACCCGGTGATCGTGATGGGCCCGGCGGGACACTGAGGGGGGCGGCAGGCAGCCGGCCGCCCCCGCGTCGTGAAGGGGATCGCCGCGCCCGCGCCGTACGGCACCTGACGGCCCGTCGAGGCTCATAACACCCGTACCGCCCCCGCATCCCCCGTGGTACGCATGTGCCATGGCCGACGACACCGAGCAGCCGCGCGACGCGGCCGGCACCCGTACCCCGGCGCCCCATCCCGGTCCCCGCGACGCCCTGACCGATGTCACGGGCCTGCGGGTCGGGCACGCGCAGCGCGTCGGCGACGGGTGGCTGTCCGGCACCACCGTCGTCCTGGCACCCGAGGGCGGAGTCATCGCCGCCGTGGACGTACGCGGCGGCGGACCCGGCACCCGCGAGACGGACGCCCTGGACCCGCGCAATCTGGTCCAGCGCATCGAGGCCGTCGTCCTGTCCGGCGGCAGCGCGTACGGACTGGACGCCGCGTCAGGTGCGGTGGCCTGGCTGGAGGAACAGGGCCGCGGCTACCGCGTCGGCCCGGACCCGGCGCAGGTCGTGCCCGTCGTACCGGCTGCGGCCCTGTTCGACCTGGGCCGGGGCGGCGACTGGCGGGCCCGCCCGGACGCCGCGCTCGGCCGCGCCGCCATCGAGGACGCCGCGAGTACGGAACCGGGCGCACCCGTCGCCCAGGGCAATACCGGCGCCGGTACGGGCGCGGTGGCCGGCGGCGTCAAGGGCGGCACCGGCACCACCAGCCTCGTCCTGCCGTCGGGTGTCACGGTCGCCGCGCTGGCGGCCGTCAACGCGGCGGGCTCGGTGGTCGATCCGCGGACCGGCGTGCTGTACGGGCGGTACGGGGAGCAGGCCGACGAGGGACACGGCATGCCCGTCGCGCCCTCCCCCGATGTCCACGCCGCCGCGCGGCGCCGCCTCGCCGAGGCCCGTAGCGCTTCCGAGCGACGTTCGGCCACCTCCGTACGCCCGCCCCTGAACACCACCCTCGCCGTCGTCGCGACCGACGCGGTCCTCACGCGTGCCCAGGCCCAGAAGCTCGCGGGCATCGCGCACGACGGCCTGGCCCGCGCGGTGCGCCCGGCGCATCTGCTCACCGACGGCGACACCGTCTTCGCCCTCGCCACCGGGGACCGGCCGCTGGTGCCGGAAGAGGCCGCGGCCGGCCCGGCGTTCGGGGTGCACGCCGAGACCGGTGCGCTGAACGACCTCCTGGCCGCGGGGGCCGAGGTGCTGACCCGTGCGGTGGTCAAGGCCGTGCTGGCGGCCGAGACGGTGGACACTCCGGGCGGTCGCTTCCCGTCGTACCGCGACCTGTACGCGGCCCCGTAACGGCCCCCGGCCTCCCACCCGTCGGAGCCCGCCACCCGGCTCCGGTGGTAGAACGGGCCATATGTCCGCGCCGCCGCCTCCCCCCACGCTCGTCCAGCCGCCCACCGGAAGGAAACCCGGCCCGCCGAAACGGCACCGGCTGTGGTGGCACCGTCTGGTCCTCGGCCTGTGGTACCGGCCGGTCGAGGTGATGGACGAGGCCCGGGACCGCAGCGCCTGGAGCGCGGCGGTCCTGCTGTGCCTGATCAGCGGCGCCCTCGGCATCGTGTCGGTGGACGCGTTCCGCAAGCAGTGGGCGCTGGACCAGCAGCTGGCGCTGCAGATGGCGGCGATCGCGGAGGCGGGGGTGCTGGTCGCCAGCCTCGCGCTGGGCGTGGTCACCCACGCCATCGCCCGGACGATCGGCGGGAACGGCCGGTTCGAGCCGACGGTCAGCCTGTTCGTCGTGCTGTTCTGGGTCACCGACCTGCCGCGGCTCGCGCTGGCGACCTGGCTGCCGCACAACTCCACCCTGGTCCAGGCGGTCGCGTGGACGACCTGGGGCTTCGGCTATCTGCTGGCCATACTGCTCATCCGGGGCCAGCACCATCTGTCCACCCTCAAGGCGGGGGTGGCGGTGGCGGTACAGATGCTGGCGTCACTGGCACTGCTGAAACTGGGGCCGGTGCGGTGACGGCCTGACGGCCTGCGCCGCTCATGGCCACCGGTTCAGTGCCGCTCCGGCCGCTCGTCCCCGTTCAGCTGCTTCAGCTGCCGTACGAGTCCGGCGAACGCCTCGCGCTCGGCGGCGCTCAGCTCCACCCGCTCGGACGGCGGCCCGGCCGGGCCGGTCTGCCGGGGCACCGCGCCGAGCACCGGTCTCGGGCCGTTCCCGCCCGGGATCTCGAAGCGGTGCCGGCGCACGATCCGGGCCTGGCTCACGGCCCACCCGATGGTGACGGCGAGCAGGATGGCCAGGCCGATCTGCTGGAGGAGCGAGACGGAGGGGAGCATGCGGTCCTCCAGGTCGGTGCGCGGTTCCGGGCCCGCTGACGGGCCCCGGCGGGGCGGACTCCAGCAGTAGACACCATGTCAGGGACCAACGTCAGGGGATTGAAAGGACTTACACCCCACAAGTGATGTTTCTCCCACACCTGCGCACCTCCCGCCCGCCGCCCCCACGCTTCACCCACACCTCACCGGCCCGGCCCCGGACACCGCCCCCTTCCCTCCCCCAAGATCGTCCCCCAGCATGTCGGCACACCGCCCGCGCGACGTGAGGAGTACGCACGTGCCGCAGCCGACCACCACCGCGTCCACCCCCTCCGCCCCCGCAGCCGCCACCCCCAAGGCCCTGGCGGGCATCCTCGTGGCCGACTTCAGCCGCGTCCTGGCCGGGCCGCTGGCCGCCGCCACGCTGGCCGACCTGGGCGCCGATGTGATCAAGGTGGAGCGGCCGGGGACCGGCGACGACACCCGCTCCTGGGGGCCGCCCTTCGCCGCCGACGGCACGGCCGCGTACTTCGACGCCGCCAACCGCTCCAAGCGCGGCCTCGCCCTGGACCTCGCCGACCCCGGCGACGCGGCGGCGGCCCGCGAGTTGGCCCGCCGGGCCGACGTACTGATCGAGAACTTCCGGCCGGGCGCGCTCGCCCGCTACGGCCTGGACCCCGCGTCGACCACCGCCGCCCACCCCGGCCTGGTCCACTGCTCGATCACCGGCTTCGGCTCCGGCGCGGGCGCGCACCTGCCGGGCTACGACTTCGTCGTGCAGGCCGTCGGGGGCCTGATGAGCATCACCGGCGAACCGGACGGCCCGCCCCTGAAGGCGGGCGTCGCCCTCGTCGACGTACTGACCGCCAAGGACGCCACCACCGCCGTACTGGCCGCGCTGCGCCACCGCGACCGTACGGGGCAGGGCCAGCACGTCGAGGTCAACCTGCTGTCGTCGCTGCTCGGTTCGCTGGTCAACCAGGCCTCCGGGCAGCTGGCCACCGGCCGCGACCCGGGCCCGATGGGCAACCGGCACCCGAGCATCGCCCCGTACGAGACGCTGGCCTGCCGGGACGGCGAGCCGCTGGCCGTCGCGGTCGGCAACGACCGGCAGTTCCGCGCGCTGGCGCACGCGCTGGGCGCGCCCGGACTCGCCGACGACGAGCGTTTCGCGCGCAACCAGGACCGGGTGCGCCACCGCACCGAACTGGTCAAGGAGCTGGAGGAGCGGCTGGCGGCGGACACGCCCGCCGCCTGGACCGAGCGGCTGACCGCAGCATCCGTCCCCTGCGGGCCGGTCAACACCGTCGGCGAGGCACTGCGGCTGGCCGAACGGCTGGGCCTGGAGCCGGTGGTGCCGGTCGGCGCTGACCGGATACCTCAGGTGCGCAGTCCGCTGCGGCTGTCCGCGACGCCGGTCGCCGCACCGTGCGCCCCGCCCGCACTGGACGAACACGGTGAACCCCTGCGCGCCTGGCTGTCCGGCCCGCCCGAAGCACACCTGCCACCCCTGGCGTGACGTTCATCACACCAACGTCGGGAGTGCAACCAAACCCGCCCGTAGTTGCTGTTTACCAGCACTGACTCACAACACCCTTGCATGGAGCAGCCCGTGACAATGCCGGACAACACCGCGCCGCCCGCACCGTCCCGCACCCGTCGGCTGCGTCGCGGACTCGCGGCGGCCTCCCTCCTCGCCGCCGGCGCCCTGGCCCTGTCCGCCTGCGGCGGCGACGCCTCGGCGGGCGGCAAGGACGGCAAGGACCAGGCGGCCGGCGCGGACGCCGCGGCCGCCAAGGACGCCTCCGAGGCGAAGATCTCGGTCACCTCGAAGGACGGCGCCACCAACGCCAGCATCAACGAGACCGGCGTCCAGGTCAGCGGCGGCAAGCTCACCGATGTGAAGCTGGTGCAGGCGGACAACGGCGCCGAGGTCAAGGGCTCGATAGCCGCCGACGGTTCCTCCTGGAAGCCGTCGAAGCAGCTGGAGCGCGGCACCAAGTACAAGCTGGTCGCCAACGCCAAGGACGGCAAGGGCCGGGCCGCCACCGAGAACCGCACCTTCACCACCGTCTCCTCGAAGAACAGCTTCATCGGCTCCTACACGCCGGACGGCGGCAAGACCGTCGGCGTCGGCATGCCGGTGTCGTTCAATTTCGACAAGGTGATCACCAACAAGAAGGACGTCCAGTCCCACATCACGGTGACCTCCAGCAGCGGCCAGAAGGTCGTCGGCCACTGGTTCGGCTCGCAG
>NZ_LGCW01000087.1:0-7940 GCF_001279365.1 Streptomyces sp. NRRL F-5755
CCCTCGGCCCACGCCCCGTCCCCGCCCCACTCACCCCCACCGACCACCTCGTATGGGCGCGCCTCTCCGTGCTCCCCGGGAACTTCGACGGCTGGCTGGCGGGGTGTCTCGGCATCAGCAGTGACGTTTCTGCGCAGGACGTCGAGGCGGCTCTCGAACGCCTGCTGCGGGCGTCCGTCCTCGTTCGCGTACCGGACGCCCCGACCACCGCCCGCACTGCCGGCCCGGCTGTCCCCCGTCCGCCCACCCCACCCCGCTACCGCCTCCCCGCCGCAGCCCGCGCCGTCGGCCTGGCGCGCGTCCGGGCGGCCGGCGAGGAAGGCGTAGCGCTGCGCGCGTTCCGGATGGCTTGCGCCGCGCTTGCCGCCGAGGCGCAGATCGCCTGGCAGGGCCCCGACCGCCGGATCGCCGTACAGCTGGTGGAGACCGAGCGGCACAACCTGCGGGCCGCGCTGACCCGGCCCCCGCTGGACGCCGCCGACGCCCTCACCGCCCTGGACACCGCGGTCTCGCTCTGGTTCCGGTGGGCCGTCTGCGGCCGTCGGCAGGAGGGCCGCGCCCATCTCGGCCGTCTGCTGCGGCACTGCGGCGACGACACCGCCGTACGGGCCCGCGCCCTGTGGCTCGCGGGCTGGCTCGCCGCGCAGGACCACGCCCACCGCGCCGCCGAGTCGCTGCTCGACCGGGCGGCGCGCGCGGCCGCCCGGCACGCCGACGCGGATACACTGGCCCGCGTCGCGCACGCCCGCGGCGTCCTCGCCCTGCGCCGCGCGGACACCGGCACCGCCGTGGCCTGGCTGCGCAGGGCCGCCGAGCACACGTATCAGGACGCCTGGTACGGGCCCGGGCCCGCGTACAGCCAGGTCCTGCTGGCCATCGCGCTGGCGGCCTCCGGACCGGAGGGCACCCCCGTACCCGTACCCGGGCCGTGGGGCATGACCGCAGCCGTATCCCTCACCCCCACGCGCACCACGCAGAACGAAACCCGCAGCGGTCCCCTCCCGGGGCCCCGCTGCGGGCTCGGTCCTGCCTAAGGGAACGCCGTCGCGTCACTCCGCCATCGCGTCCGCCGGCTTGGCGGCCGACGCCTCGCGCTGGGCCGCCGCCTTCGCCGCCCGCCGCTTCATCACGACGAACGAACCGATGCCGAACAGCACCGCGGCCACCAGCCCCACCCAGGAGAACTTGCTGAGCCAGGACTCCGCGACCTTGCCGACGTAGTAGATCAGCGCGGTCGTGCCGCCGGCCCAGATGACGCCGCCGAGCACATTGGCGATGAGGAATTTCCAGTACGGCATTTTCAGCACGCCCGAGAGCGGCCCGGCGAAGATGCGCAGCAGGGCGATGAAACGGCCGAAGAAGACGGCCCACATGCCCCACTTGTCGAACTTCTCCTCGGCCATCGCCACCTGGTCCGGCCCGAAGTGCTTCGGGAATTTCCGGCCGGCCCAGTTGACCAGCGGCTGTCCGCCCTTGCGGCCGATCAGATAGCCGATGGAATCCCCGATGATCGCGCCGGCGGACGCACAGGCGCCCAGCACCAGCGGATCGATGTGGTCCTGGGTCGCGGCCAGCAGCGCCGAACTGACCAGGACGATCTCACCGGGCAGCGGAATGCCGAGGCTCTCCAGGCCGATGACCAACCCCACGATGAGGTACACGCTCACGGCCGGAATCGTCTCCAGCCACTCCATCTGCAAGGCCGCTTCCTCCAACTAGATGCCGGGCCCCCGCGGGCCACTGCCCGGCGTCCGCGACGCCGTCGAAGACCGGAATTCCCCCGGGCGTCCGCGTGCCGCGGCGCGCCCGGGCAGCCTACTCGATCTCCTTCGGCCGCCCCGCTGCCCCGGCGTCAGGGACACGGCCCGCCGCGCAGCACGCGACGGGCCGGTGAACACCTGGGCGGCGGGCCGCTGACCGGGCCACATTTTCCGTACCGCCGTACGAGACGCGCCCCGGCGGCGCGGAGTTGCCTCGGAGCCGCCGCAATCTGCGAGATGGGTACGCGGGAAGGTGCGCGGCGGCCCGGGCAGGTCCGGCCGCCAGGGCCGCACCCGCCCTACTTCCCCTTCGCGGGGTCGTTCGGGCGCAGCGTCCACACGATGGTCATCTCGCCGGTGACCGCGCCGTCCTCCCTGGTGATCGCGACGTTCACCGGGAACTCCGGCCGCTCGCCGGCGTCCAGCTCGGCGATGACGTCGGCGACCGGGCGGCCGATTTCGGCGGTGGCGGTGACCTCGCCCATGGCGAGCTTTTTGTAGCCGATCTCGGCCCGTACGGCGAGCGGTACGGCCCGCGAGAGCTGGTCGCCGAAGGCCGCGAGGACGATCGCGCCGCTGGCCGACTCGGCGAGGGTGAACATCGCGCCGGCGTGCGGCCCGCCGACGTGGTTGTGGTAATCCGCCTGGTCGGGCAGCCGGACCACGGCCCGCTCGGCGGTGGTCTCGGTGAAGTCGAGGTTGAGCGTGCGGGCCATCGGTACGGTGGCCGCCATCATTGCGCCGATCGACGGCTGGGTGTCGGAGGACATGACGCCATGTTACCTATGAGTAGCTTATCGGGGGAAGCCCCGGCCGGTTTTCCCGCCAGAGGACCGCGACGCTTATCGTGGTGGCCCATGTGGCCAGGTCAGCAGCCGCCCGGAGGCGAGCAGAACCCGAATTCCGCGCGGCACCCCCTCCGGGGGCACAGGCCGGTGCGGCCGTGCTGAACACCGACCGCGCGGACGGCCGCGGCGGCGCCCGCCGCCCCCGCCGCCTCCCGGACTGGGCCGGACGCAACTACACCCTGCTGACATCCGCCGCCGTGGTCGCCAACCTCGGCAGCGCCGGCTCCCTGATCGCGGCGGCGTTCGCGGTGCTCGGCACCGGCGGCTCGGCCACCGACGTCGGCCTGGTGGCCACGGCCCGTACGGTGCCGCTCGTCGTCTTCCTGCTGATCGGCGGCGCGGTCGCCGACCGGCTGCCGCGCCACCGCGTGATGGTCGCGGCGAACGCGCTCAACTGCGTCTCCCAAGGCGTCTTCGCGCTGCTCGTACTGACCGGCGAGGCACGGCTGTGGCAGATGGCGGTGCTGGCCGCGCTCGGCGGCACCGGGCAGGCGTTCTTCGCCCCGGCCTCCGAGGGAATGGTCCTCTCCAGCGTCTCCGGGGAACACTCCGGCCGGGCCTTCGCCTTCTTCCGTATGAGCATGAACGGCGCCAACATCGGCGGCGCCGCGCTCGGCGGCGCCCTGGTCGCCGCCGTCGGACCCGGCTGGGTCCTGGCCATCGACGCCGCTGCCTTCGCCATCGCCGGCGCCCTGCGCGCCTTCCTCGACGTCGGCCACATCCCCGAGCGCGCCCCCACCGCCGGACTCCTGCGCGACCTGCGCGACGGCTGGCGCGAGGTGGTCTCCCGGCCCTGGCTGTGGGCCGTGATCGGGCAGTTCGCGGTCGTCAACGCCGTCGTGGTGGCGGCCGAGGCGGTGTACGGGCCGATGGTCGCCGAGGAACACCTGGGCGGCCCCCGGCCGTGGGGCCTCGCGCTGGCCGCCTTCGGCGCGGGCACGGTCGGCGGCGCGCTGCTCATGATGCGCGTCAAGCCCCGCCGCATCCTGCTCACCGGCGTCCTGTGCGTCTTCCCGCTGGCCCTCCCGTCGGCCGCGCTCGCCGTTCCGGTGCCGGTCCCCGTCCTCCTCCTGGTGATGTTCGGCACCGGCATCGCGCTGGAGGTGTTCGGCGTGCTGTGGATGGTGGCGCTGCACCAGGAGATACCGGAGGAGAAGTTCTCCCGGGTCTCGTCGTACGACTGGTTCGGCTCGCTGGCGATCACCCCGGTGGCCACCGCGCTGGCCGGCCCCGTACAGGACCTGATCGGGCGGACCGCCGCGCTGTGGGGCTGCTCCGCGCTGATCGCGCTGCTGACGGCGGCCGCGCTGTGCGTACGGGACGTCCGCCGGCTGACGCGCCGGTCCGGCGGTACGCCGAAGCGGCTCGGCACACCGGAAACGCCCCCGGCCCCGGGCGCCGGGGCCGCCGCCTCAGCCGATGCTGAAGGCCCCGTCGGGCGGACGGGGTGACGGTACGGCCTGGTCGTCGTGCACCGGTACGGCGTCACCGATCAGCCGCCGCAGCGCCGCGCCGTGCTCGACCCGCGCGGGGAACACGTCGGCCGCGGTACGCCGGGCCAGCTGCGTGATCGGCAGTTCGGCCCGGGACGCGGCCATCACGATGTTGCCGAAACGGCGGCCGCGCAGCACCGCGGGTTCGGCGATCACACAGAGGTGGTCGAAGAGCGTGGCGAAATTGGCGAGCTGGGCCCGCAGGAAGTCGAAAGGCGCGCTGTCGGCGAGGTTCGCCGCGTAGACCCCGTACGGCCGCAGGACGCGGGCGGCAGCACGCGCGTACTCGGCCGAGGCCAGATGCGCGGGCACCCGTGAGCCGCCGAAGACATCCGCCACGATCACGTCCGCGCTCCGCTCCGGCGCCGCTTCCAGAGCCGTACGGGCATCCTCGGCCCGCACCGCGATGCCGCTGTCCGGGGGCAGCGGCAGATGTTCGGCGACCAGGGCGAGCAGCCCCCGGTCGGCCTCGACGACGTCCTGGCGGGAGCCCGGACGGGTCGCGGCGAGATAACGCGGCAGGGTCAGCGCCCCGCCTCCCAGGTGCAGCACGTCGAGCGGCTCGGCCGGAGCGGCGGCCGCGTCCAGGAGGGCCGCGAGCCGACGCGCGTACTCGAATTCCAGCTCGGTCGGCGCGTCGAGATCGACGTACGACTGCGGGGCACCGTCCACGGTCAGCAGCCAGGCACGCGCCCGGTCCACGTCCGGCATCAGCTTGGCGGTGCCGCAGTCGACGGGGCGGGTTATGGGGATGGGGTCGGAGGTGTCGGGAGTGCCGGGGGCGGGCGGGCCGGGGTTCGCTTCGGGGGCTGGGGATGGATCGGGGGCCGAGGCCGGATCAGGTGCCGAGGCCGGATCAGGTGCCGAGGCCGGATCAGGGACCAAGGCCGGATCAGGGACCAAGGCCGGATCAGGTGCCGATTCCGGTTCCTGGCCGGTGCCTCGCATCTCCGGGATCCGCACGGAAGCTCGCTGCTGCGAATCCGGCGAAACCGACGGCTTCGGCGCGTTCGGAGCCTCCTGCGACTTCGGCGACCGAGGAACCGCCTCCGGCCGATTCGTGTCGGGCCCCGCCCCGGCCACGTCGGGCCCCGCCCCGGCTGTCCCGTCCTCGGCCCGCGTGTCCCGTATCCGCCTGGCTGCTTCGTCCACCGTCCCATTGTGCCGGTACGAGGGCGCGCTCCGACCCCCGTCGAACCGGCCGCGTACCGCCCGTACCGCCCCCTCCCCGCTTCACTCCTCCCACACCGTCCGGACCTCCTTGACGTGGGCCGCGGCCTGGCGGCGTCCGGCAAGGGCCGCGGCGGCGCGTTTGGCCGGGTCCAGGACATTGCGGCCGAAGGCGGCGCGGGCCGTACGGTCGGGCACGATGACGCTCACCCGCGCACCGCGCCGCGTCAGGGCGGCGCCCTGCGACCGCGCGGTGGCGAGGGGCCCGCCGCCGGCCGCCACCGGCGCCAGGACGACGACCCGGCCGTACCCGGCGGCGAGGTCCGCGTTGGCGCTGGAGTGCACGCCTCCGTCGATCCACCGCTGCCCGCCGATGCTCACCGGCGGCCATACGCCGGGCACCGCACAGCTCGCGCTCACCGCGTCCACCAGACCGGCGCCGCTCGTGTCGTCGAAGGCCGCCCGCCGCCCGGTCACCGCGTCCACCGCCGTGATCATCAGCCGCCGCGCCGGCCAGTCGTGGCAGACCAGGCGCCGTGCGATCGCGTCGCGCCGGCTGGGCCCGGACGCTGCGCGGGCGGTCATGGCGAGGCGCCCCATCCGTACCCCGAAGTCCACGGCATCGCGCGAACGCAGCGCCAGATAGGCGAAGCGGGCCAGCTCCCGCGTGCCCATGCGCGCCGCGGTCTCCCCCGTGTCCGGGACCAGTTGGCGCGCGAACAGCTCCTCCGGTGTCAGACGGCCGGACGTGAGCTGGGCGCCCACGATGGAACCGGCCGAGGTCCCGATGACGACATCGGCCGTACCGAGATCGACACCGGCCTCGACGAGACCGGCGAGCATGCCGATCTCCCACCCGATGCCCGTGTATCCCCCGCCGCCCAGCACCAGTGCCGTTCCGGTCATCGCGGTCCCCTCCGGTTCCGTCGGGTTCGGTTCGGGTCACTTCCGTACGGCAGTGTGGCAGCCCGCGCCGTCCCCGTACCGGTGCCGGCGTACGGGGAACGGAACGGGCCGAAGCGGGCGGCCCGATGCTGCCACCGCTCCCGCTCCGGCCCTGTCATGCCTGCGGCTGCACCGCTCCGGCTACGCCTCGGCCACCGTGCGGACCGTCCCCGCCCCGACCGTCCTGCCGCCCTCGCGGATGGCAAAGCCGAGGCCGGGCTCCAGCGGTACGTCACGCCCCAGCTCGACGGTCATCGTCACCGTCTCGCCGGGCCGGGCGACCGCGCGCTCGCCGAGGTCGATGTCGCCGACCACGTCCGCCGTACGGATGTAGAACTGCGGGCGGTACCCGGTGGACAGCGGCGTGCGGCGGCCGCCCTCCTCCGTGGACAGCACGTACACCTCGGCGGTGAAGCGCCTCCGCGGCGTCACACTGTCCGGCGCCGCGACCACGTGCCCCCTGCGCACCTGCTCCCGGTGCAGGCCGCGCAGCAGCAGCGCGACGTTGTCCCCGGCCTGGGCCGACTCCATCGGTTTCCCGAAGGTCTCCACGCCGGTCACCGTCGTCTCCGTGCCGGCGCCGAGCACCGCGACCCGGTCGCCGACGCGTACCGTGCCGCGCTCGACGGCCCCGGTGACGACCGTGCCGCGCCCGGTGATGGTCAGCACGTTCTCCACCGGCAGCAGGAACGGCGCGTCGAGATAGCGCTCCGGCGTCGGTACGTAGGTGTCCACCGCGTCGAGCAGCGCCTCGATGGCCCGGCTCCAGCGCGGGTCGCCCTCCAGGGCACGCAGCCCGGAGACCCGTACGACGGGCACGTGGTCCCCGTCGTAGCCGTGCGCCGTCAGCAGCTCGCGGACCTCCAGCTCCACCAGGTCGGTCAGCTCGGGGTCGCCCGCGTCGGCCTTGTTCAGCGCGACGACGACGTGCCGGACGCCGACCTGCTTGGCGAGCAGGACGTGCTCGGCGGTCTGCGGCATGATCCCGTCGAGCGCGGAGACGACGAGGATCGCCCCGTCGAGCTGCGCCGCGCCGGTGACCATGTTCTTGATGAAGTCGGCGTGACCCGGCATGTCGACATGGGCGTAGTGCCGGGTGTCGGTCTCGTACTCGACGTGCGAGATGTTGATGGTGATGCCGCGCGCGGCCTCCTCCGGGGCCCGGTCGATCCGGTCGAAGGGCACGAAGGTGCCGCTGCCGTGCTCGCTGAGCACCTTGGTGATCGCGGCGGTGAGAGTCGTCTTGCCGTGGTCGACGTGGCCCATGGTGCCGATGTTCAGGTGGGGCTTGGTGCGCACGTATGCCGTCTTGGGCATGGCTGTGGTTCCTCGCAGAAATGCGGTGAATACGGCGGTCCCGCGGACCGCCGTGGGAACCCCTCG
This sequence comes from Streptomyces sp. NRRL F-5755, assembly GCF_001279365.1. Taxonomy (NCBI): domain Bacteria; kingdom Bacillati; phylum Actinomycetota; class Actinomycetes; order Kitasatosporales; family Streptomycetaceae; genus Streptomyces; species Streptomyces sp. NRRL F-5755. The sequence continues at coordinate 7,600 of NZ_LGCW01000087.1, forward strand.
ATCCCACCGACCCTCCCCCTGCGGGGTTCGCCGGTCGATCCGGAGAGGGTCAGCTTCGCGCGCCGGTGGCCGCGGGGACGGCGCCGGCCGCGGCAGCGGCGGGGGCGGCGTCCGCCGCGACGGTGTCCGTGGCGATGGCGGCGCCGGGGAACTGCACGGCGTCGGCCTCGGCCTTGAGAGCGGCGATGAGCGCCGCGATCGAGTCGACGGCAGCCTTCGGCGCGTCCGCGACTGCGGACGTGAGCGCGAGGTAGGACTGCCGGAACATGCCGTAAGGATCTCGTGCGGGGGTGGGCCGCGTCGAGCGAATTATTTGTGGGGGCGGGGGACCAAGCAGGGGG
>NZ_LGCW01000088.1:0-7912 GCF_001279365.1 Streptomyces sp. NRRL F-5755
GATGGTACTGCAGGGGGGACCCTGTGGGAGAGTAGGACGCCGCCGAACAATCATTGTGGGGAAGCCCCGCACCGTATGGTGCGGGGCTTTTCTGCGTTTGCGGTGGGAAAAGAGGGACGACGTGTGGTCAGGGGGGCGGGGTGCTGGGATGCTGGGGCGATGGGGTATCTGATCAGGCCGGTGAAGGCGGACGAGTGGAAGCGGCTCAGGGAACTCCGGTTGGCGGCCCTGGCGGACCCGGTCGCGCGCATCGCCTTCAACGAGTCCTTCGAGAAGGTCGCGGCGTACCCGGACGAGGTATGGCAGCGGCGGGCGGGCCGGAGCGACGAGGACCGGGACCCGCTGACGTTCATCGGTGAGAGCCCCGACGGCGGTTGGGGCGGCATGGTCGTCGTACTCGTGGAGAAGGAGGGCGCGGACGAGCGGGGCGGCGAGGAGCCGTGGGCCCACATCGTCGGCGTCTACGTACGGCCGGAACACCGTGGCACCGGGCTGGCGCGCGAGCTGTTCGCGGCGGCGGTGGAGTGGGCGTGGAGCCGCACCGAGCCGGCGGTGGAGCGCGTACGGCTCTGGGTGCACGAGGAGAACGAGCGCGCGCTGGCGCTCTACCGGTCGCTCGGCTTCGTGGAGACCGGCCGGACGATGGCCGATCCGAAGGACGGGACGGCCGTCGAGCACGAGATGGCGCTGGAACGCGCGTAGCCGGCCGGGAAGTTCGCGTATCGACCGATGATTGCGCCGGGCGGTCCGCTGAAGTGCGCTGGTCAGTCCGGCAGGGCGTGGTGCGGCCAGCGGGCGCGGGCCTGTTCCTGGGAGCGCAGGGTGACCAGCGTCAACAGCCCCTGCTCGCGGCCGGTTTCGAGGAGGCCGGGCAGCGCCGGGAAGGGCGCGAGCGCCGCGATGTCGTGCAGCACGAGGGTGAGTGGTGGGTCGAGCCGACCGGCGGATGACCGTTCGGCCATGCGGCGGCCGCGCTCGACCACGTTGGAGAGGAGCGCGATGAGCAGCGGCATCGCACCCGGAGCGGTCCGCGGATCCTCAATGGATTCCCCTGCCACGTAAAGGGTTCCCCCTTCGTCGATGAAAGATTCGAGAAGCAGGGCATCGGATCGCGCCGGATTGCAGGCGTCCCGGATGTGGATCGAGGACAGGCACGCCAGGGTGCGGGAGACCAATTCCTGTGCCATCTCCCGGCGTTCCGCATGTGCGGTCAGTACGGACTCCAGCTCGCCCGCCTGGCCCGCCGACGCCTTCCGGTTCGTACGCAGAACACGGACCGGCTCGTGCGCGGCGCCGCTGGTGTGCGCCCAGCGGTGCAACTGGCGGAAAGGCCGTCCGTCCACCGCGGCGGCGTGCAGCCAGCAGCGCAGCAAGGTCGTCGCGGAGTCGGCCACCGCCGAGTCCAGGACGCTGGAGGGCCGTACGGGGGTGATCAGCGCGGCCGCGCGGGCGGCGGCGACGCCGATGTCCTCACAGCCGGACGTCGGGGACCAGCGCAGCCGGGCCGGGGTGTCCAGAAGGTGCTGGGGATCGTAGGTCAGCAGCGGGCCCAGCTTGGCGCGGGCGTCCTTGGTGTCGGCCCAGAGCGCGGGGTCGGTGGTGGCCACGACGAGGGGCCCCTCGGCCGCGGCGATGGCGGCGGAGGCGAGCGCGGCGGCCTCGCGGCGGTCGGTGCCGTAGTGCACGGCCGGGGCGATCGGACCGACCGGGGCCGGAACGGGGGCGGGGGCGGGAGCGGGTGTGAGGCCAGGTGCGGGGGCGGGAGCGCTGGGGGCGACCGAGGGCGTCTCGGGCCCGGCCGCCGGGGTGGGCGTAGGTGCTGCCGTGGCGGGCGTAGGCGCGGGCGGGGACGCCGCCGGGACGGAAGTCGAAGGCGCCGGGACGGACGGACCCGACGCCGGCACCACCGAAGGCGCGACAGCCGCCTCAGAGCCCCCCGCGGGCGCCGCCCCACCCCGTACGACATCCTCGGTACCCCGGGTACGCCCGGCGCCCCCCTCCCACCCACCGCTCTCGGCCCGCCGATTGGCCCGCACCACCCGGTACCGGGCGATCGTCCCCAGCGCGAACACCGTCAGCACCACCAGCACCAGCAGTTCGCTGATGAGGATGCCCCAGAACAGTCCGTACCCGGAGAGCTGGGTGGCGGGGGTGTCGGGCCAGGCGGCCGGGAGGTCGTGCGGGGCGGCTATCAGGCTGCGCAGGGCCAGCGGCGTACGGGTGAAGGTCACGCCGTCCGGCCAGGCGCCGTGGGTGAAGAGGCCGGCCAGGCCGGTCGCGGTCCAGGCGAGGACGGTGAGGCCCAGGAGGAAGACCAGTACGCCTATCAGGAGGGAGTCGGGAACGCCCCGTCCCCGACCGCCACCCGAGCCGCCCGTACCGCCCGGCCCCTGCTCCTGCCGCAGCCCCTGCCCGTTCCCGTTCCCGTGTCCCCGCGTCACGCCACCGTCTCGCTCGACTCGTCCCGGAACTGCCGCTGCATCGCGATCGCCTCGGCGCGCTGTGCGGCCTCCGCGTCCGCCGCCCGCCCGATCGCGAGCGCTTCCTCGGTCATCGCCGCCGTGGTCTCGGTCATCGCCCGGTCGGTGTAGACCAGCGGCCGTTCCGCCTCGGTGATCAGGTGTTTGACGACCTGGACGTTGCCGTTGACGTCCCACACCGCGATGCCGGGGGTGAGCGTCGGGATGATCTCGACCGCCCAGCGGGGCAGGCCCAGGACGCCGCCGGTGGCCCGCGCCTCGTCCGTCTTCTGGGCGTAGATCGTACGGGTGGAGGCCATCTTCAGGATCGCCGCGGCCTCCTTGGCGGCGGCGCCGTCCACCACGTCGCTGAGGTGGTGGACGACGGCGACGAAGGACAGGCCGAGGCGCCGGCCGAACTTCAGCAGCCGCTGGAAGAGCTGGGCGACGAACGGGGAGTTGATGATGTGCCAGGCTTCCTCGACGAGGAAGATCCGTTTCTTCCGGTCGGGCCGGATCCACGTGTGCTCCAGCCACACGCCGACGATGGCCATCAGGATCGGCATCGCGATCGAGTTGCGGTCGATGTGCGACAGGTCGAAGACGATCAGCGGCGCGTCCAGGTCGATGCCGGCCGTGGTCGGGCCGTCGAACATGCCGCGCAGGTCGCCGTCGACCAGCCGGTCGAGCACCAGCGCCACGTCCAGGCCCCAGGCCCGTACGTCGTCTATGTCGACGTTCATGGCCTCCGCCGATTCCTCCTCGGGATGGCGCAGTTGCTCGACGATGTCCGTCAGCACCGGCTGGCGGTTGGTGATCGTCTCGTTGACGTACGCGTGCGCCACCTTCAGCGCGAAGCCGGAGCGCTCGTCCAGGCCGCGGCCCATGGCGACTTCGATGATCGTACGGAGCAGGGCCAGCTGGCCGGTCGTGGTGATCGACGGGTCGAGGGGGTTGAGACGGATGCCGCCGTTGAGGGCCGCGGTCGGGTCCAGGCGGATGGGGGTGATGCCCAGCTGCTGGGCGATCAGGTTCCACTCGCCGACCCCGTCCTCGCCCTGCGCGTCCAGGACGACGACCTGCCGGTCGCGGAAGCGCAGCTGGCGCAGGACGTACGTCTTCTCCAGCGCCGACTTGCCGTTGCCGGACTCGCCGAGGACGAGCCAGTGCGGCGCGGGCAGCTGCTGGCCGTACAGCTGGAACGGGTCGTAGATGTAGCCCTTGCCGCTGTAGACCTCGCGGCCGATGATCACGCCGGAGTCGCCCAGGCCGGGCGCGGCGGTCGGCAGGTAGACCGCCTGGGCCTGGCCGGTGGAGGTCCGTACCGGCAGTCGCGTCGTCTCCACCTTCCCGAACAGGAAGCTGGTGAACGCCTCGGTGAGTGCCGCGAGCGGATCGAGCATGGCCATGACGTACGCGCCTCCCAGCGGCTTAGCGGCGGATCCCGGTCGCGAACGGCAGCGTGTTGACAAAGGCGCGGTGGTGTTCCCGGTCGCACCACTCCAGTTTGAGGTAACTCTTGCCCGCCGAGGCGCGGATGGTGCGCTTGTCGCGGGCCAGCGCCTCCGGGGAGCGGGCGGAGACGGTGATGTAGCCGACCAGGTTGACGCCCGCGGCGCCCGAGGCCAGGTCCTCGCCGCGCTGGTCGACGCGGCCGTGGTGGGCCACGTCGCGCGGGTCGACCACCCGGTTCATCTTGGCGGCCCGGCTGGCCTCCGCGTCGTCGTTGGTCTTCTCCGTCAGCATCCGCTCGATCGCGATCTCGGTGGGCTCCAGGTCCATGCAGACCGCCACCGTACGGATGACATCGGGAGTGTGCACAAGCAACGGTGCCAAAAAGTTGACGCCGACCGGGGTCAGCGGCCACTCCTTGATCCAGGCGGTGGCGTGGCACCACGGCGCGCGGGTGGCCGACTCACGGGTCTTGGCCTGGAGGTACGTCGGTTCCATCGCGTCCAGCTCGGCCGGCCAGGCGTTGCGCTTGGTCATGGCCTGGATGTGGTCGATGGGGTGGTCCGGGTCGTACATGGAGTGCACCAGGGAGGACAGCCTGCTCTGCCCGAGGGGCTGCCGTACGCGGATGTCGGCCTCGGCCAGCCGCGCGCAGATGTCGGTCAGCTCGCGCGCCATGACGACGGCGAGGCCCGCGTCCCGGTCCAGCTTCTTGCGGATCAGCCCGCCGTGGTGCAGCGCCGCGGCGCGCGCCATGGTCTGCGCCTCGGCGGCCAGTTCGCGCGTGTAATGCATACAGGCGACCAGGTAGGCGCGGTGCTGCTCGGAGGAGGTGGAGACCATGGACTGGAGCTGGTCGTAGGAGTCCTGGAGCCAGTCCGGGGAGTCCGGGTTTCCGCGCTGGGCGACGTCTTTGGCGTGCGCGTCCGGGTCGGCGGGGAGCGTACGGGCCAGCATCTGGAGGCGGGTGACGAAGCCGTCCCCGTTGGCGACGTGCTTGAGCAGCGTGCCGAACCGCTCGACCAGCGCCTCCTGGTCCTCGCTGTCGCGCAGGCCGACGCCGGGGCCCTCGATCTCGATGGCGGCGGTGACCGTACGGCGGTCGGCGTGCAGCAGTACGGCGATCTCGTCCGGGCCGAACGGCGCGCTCAGCCAGTTGATGCGGCCGATGCCCGGCGGCGGGCCGATCTCCACCTCCCGGCCGTCCAGGCGGACACCCGCCTCGGCGGCGCCGGAGCGGTACGTGGCGCCCCGGCGGACCGTGCGCCGGTAGCTGCGGTTGATCTCGAACCACTTGTAGAACGTACGGCCGCGGTACGGGAAGTAGACCGTGGCGATCGCCAGCAGCGGGAAACCGGTCAGACTGGCGATCCGCAGGGACAGCACCGGCACCAGCAGGCCGCACAGCATGCCGAGGAACGCGCCCGCGATGATCAGCGCGATCTCGCCGGTCTCGCGGTTCTTGCCGACGATCGCGTTCGGGCGGGCGCGGCCGATCAGGTACGTGCGGCGGGGCGTGATCGGGTGGGACTGGGTCGTCAACGCCCGTCACCTCCTGAGGTCTTGCCGGTGCGGGAGTTGCCGGACGAGCCGGAGCTCGGACCGGGGGACGGATGCGTACGGGACGCGGGGGCGGAGGGGGCCGGGACGCGGCCGCCGTTGCCCCCGGAGGAGCCGCTGTTACGGCTGCTGTGGGCGGCCACACCGCCGGACACCGCGTCCGCGGGCCGGGCCTGGCCGCCGCTCTGCTCCGGGCCGCCGCCACCGCCGGACCTGCGGGAGCTGTGCGTCTTGATGCCCTGGGACACCAGCGCGGCGGGCGAGGAGATCACCGCGGCGGCCTGCGAGCCCTCGGTGGCCTGCTTCTTGTTCGTACGGGCCGAGACCATTTCGTCGCCGAAGCCGGGGACGAAGCGGTAGATCACGGCGCTGGCGAAGATGGCCAGCAGGATGATCGCCAGGCCGGAGACCACGGCGGAGAAGGAGTTCGGGCCGTCGCCGGAGGAGAGCGCGCCGGCGATGCCCAGCACGATCACGATGACCGGTTTCACCATGATCACGGCGATCATGATGCCCGCCCAGCGGCGCACATGGCCCCACATGTTCTTGTCGACCAGGCCCGCGTAGACGACCGTGCCGAGCAGCGCGCCCACGTACAGCAGCGCGGCGCGGATCACCAGCTCCAGCCACAGCACACCGGCCGCGAGCACGGAGACCAGCGAGACCACGATCAGCATGATCGGGCCGCCGCCGATGTCGGTGTCCTTCTTCAGGGCCGCGGCGAACGCGCCGAAGAACGTGTCGGTCTGTGCGCCGGTGCCCTTGGCGATGATCTCGGTGAGGCCGTCGGTGGCCGACACGACCGTATACAGGATCAGCGGCGTGAACGCCGACGCCAGCACGGTCAGCCACAGAAACCCGACCGCCTCGCTGATCGCCTCGGTCAGCCGCACGCCGCGCACGGCCCGCTTGGCGACGGCGAGCAGCCACAGTACGAGCGTCAGCACGGTCGAGGCGGCGAAGACGACGGCGTACTGCTTCAGGAACGCGGCGTTGGTGAAGTCGACCTGCGAGGTCGCCTTCACGGCGTCGGACAGCTTGTCGACAATCCACGCGGCGGCGTTGGCACAGCCCTTGGCGAGGGAGCTGAGGGGGTCGAGGGGGTTGTTGTCGGTGAGGCCGCCGGGGGATTTGGGGGCGGTGGCGCCGGCGCCGTCGGCGTCCTTCTGGCAGTAGTCCTTCGCCGAGCCGATCAGCAGGTCGCACGGATCGTTGCTCGCGCTGGGGGACGGCGAACCCGAAGGGGATGGTGATCCTGAAGGGGACGGGGTGCCGGAGACGGGCGGGGTCGGGGCCGCGGTGGCGCGGGCAGCCAGCATGAAGACGGTGGTCTGGATGCCCGCCCAGGCGGACACGATCGAGATGCCTCGGAGGCGCGAGCGGCGCGGACTACCTGGCATACGTGAACCCTCCGTAATCCTTGACCGCCTTGCTGATCTCACCGGCACCGGCGGCCGGGATGTCCCCGGCGACCGGCGCGGGGCCGCTCTTCTGCGAGTCCTCGGTGATCTTCCAGTCCCCGTCCGCCCAGGTCAGGTCGAACGTCCAGGTCTGCCAGTCCGTACGGACCGGATCGGTGGACCCCGGGCCCGCCATGCCGATCAGCCCCGTGTACCAGACGGCGACCTTGGCCTTGTCGTTGCCGAACTGCTCGACCTTCGTGCCGACGGGGATCGCGCGGGAGATGAAGGTCATGCCCTTCGGGGCGTTTCCGGACGGGTCGAGGCCGAGTTTGCGCAGGAACTCCGGCGAGTACGCCTTGTCCTGGCGGCCCTTCAGCTGCGCCGCTGCCTGGGCCGTGTAGACCCGGTCCACTATGCCGTGGCGGCTGTCCGCCTTGAACATGCCGTCGGAACCCAGCGCCACCGCATAATTCGCCGCCGCCGACTGCGCCCCCTGCTCCGTCTTCGCGAAGCCCGTCGCGATGCCGCCGTTCTTGCCCTCGACCGGCTTGGTGCCGGTGGGGGCGGTCGACCGGGCTTCGGCGTCCTTCGCGGTGCCGTCGGAGGACCCCTGCCCGTCGCCGCCCCGGTTCGCGAACGCGATGGCCGCGATCAGGAGGACCACCACGCCGACGACCGTGATCAGGTTCCGGCTGGAGAAGCCGGTACGGGGGCGGCGCCCGGAGCCGTATGTGTCGCCGCCGCCGTCCGGGAGTCTGGTACGGGTCTGGCCGCCCGTGTCCGGGCCGCCGGGCTCGCCGCCGTACCCACCGCCATCGCTGAGACTCATCGCGCCTGTGCCCCCTCAACCGACATAGCCGTCACTGCCGTCGTTTCGCCACCCGTGTATGACCGTAGCCGCGCGGGCGGCGGCTCGGGCGCAGTGGTACGAGTACATCTCACCGTGACGGAACCTCAGATGCTGGGCGGTAGAGGCGTATGGGGGACCTTGCGGCTTTTGCGACCGCCTCGTGTACCGCGCCCGCCGCACCGACCCCG